>CAYXMO010000013.1:0-26805 GCA_964465935.1 uncultured Rhizobium sp. | reverse complement strand
GGAACCGCCATCTGCGGCGCCTGCTCGCCCGCGCTGGCAGCAGTGCCGAGCGCCACAATGCAGACGAGGCCGAGTGCTGCGGACAGGGCCGCCTTCCGGCTGCGTTGCGGCTTCGCCTTTTGGAGCCGGACAGGAGTACAGGCTCTCTCGCCTTGGTGCTCAGTGGCACCAACGCCAGCAAACGCTCGCAACATTTGAGTCCCCCCCGGGCGACCGATACGCGGTCCTGCGGATCGCGCCGACTCGGCGCGTCACGTTGCCAAAATGAATTGGAGTTTAGATTTGTACCTACCCCCTCAAAGAAGGGGGAAAGGGACTCGTGGGTAACTTGGTCCGTCTATTGACGCCAAATTTTCCCGAGCAACACGCCGGCACGACTCGATTCGTTTCGGATTGATCGACGATCGGAAAAGGGCTGCCGGGCATGGCGAAGTTCGGCGCTGCGCGCAGGCGCTACACGGCGCCGCGGCGGCGAAGGCCCCAGACGAGCGCGCCGGCCACGATCAACGTCATGGCCGCGCCGAGGAGCCGGACCACGCCGGCGTGAAAGACGACGCCGGAAAGAAAAAAGCTCACGAAGATCAGCAGGTGCAGCGCGGCGCGCGGCCAGGACCGCCGCGGCTCGGCCACCCAGGCCCAGACCACATCGGCCGGCCATGCGATCGTCAACACCAGGTTGGAGATCGTGACCGGCAGCGATTGCTGCGCGACGATGTCGGTCAGGTCGCCACCGAAGGCCAGCCAGAAGCCGTAGTAGAAATGTATCAGATAGGCCGCCGCCGCCAGCGTCCAGAACTGGCGCCACCAGTTGCTGAGCATCGCCTCGCCCGCGGCGTATTCGGCGAGCGCCGGCGTCGCGAAGGCGAGCGACAGCCAGAGAAACGCCCGCAGGCGCAGATAGTCGACTTCCGGCGCGGCGATCGCGCCGAACACGGCCGCGAAGACGAGGACGCCGAACGGGCCAATGGTGTAGCCCCATTGCGCCAAAGTGACGGATCGACTGCCGAGCGCCATGCCTGCTCCTACAGCGTCTTCAGATATTCCAAGAGGTCGCGCAGCTTGGCCGGATCGCGGCCGGCGTCGTTCCACGCCCACGGGAAATCGTGGCCCCGATTGCCGTTGCCGATCTGCGCCGCGTCGAACAGAAACGGCCGGTCGGCGGGACAGGGCACGCCAGCGGGCTGCTCCGACGCCACGATGCCGACATCGTCCGGGTCGTAGTCGTTGTCGCCGCGGCAGAAGCGGGCTGGCCGCGGCTTGAGATTGATCAGCTCGGCCAAGGTCGGCACGCTGGCGTTGTGGAGGTACGGCGCCCGCAGATAGGCGAAGGGCAGCGGCGCGTTCAGATAGCCCGGCGTCCGCTGCAGCAGATCGTGGCGGTATGCCATCGGATGGCCGCGCGGATAGACCAGCCGGGCGCGTTCCAGATTGTCCGCCATCGCGCTCCAGATATCGGCGATGGCGCCGTTGCCCATGCCGGCGGCGCGGCCGGCGAGCGACGCGACGAGCGCACGCTGGTCGGCCAATGTCGCCGCGCCGCCGGCCGCCGGCGTTCCGGGAAACCGCAGATAGATGGCATCGGGCACCATGTCGGCATAGCGGAATTCCAGGCGCGCAATATCGGTCGGAACCGCGCCCGCCGCCGGCCCCAGCGGCGCGATGCGATTGACATAAGGCGCGCCGGCGAGGCTCCAACGCCCGCCACCCGGCGGGCGGCTGCCGTGACATTGCTGGCACTGCGTCTTGTAAAGGTCGTAGCCGCGCGCGGCGGCGGCGCCGTCGATCGGATGCTGCGGGAAGCGGCCGGCGTAGGAATAGGCACCGTAATCGTCGCCCAGATGCAAGGTGTAGGCCGCCGCGGCGCGAACGTTCTGCATCACGATCGGCTTGGACAGCGCCTCCACCGTCGTGCCCGAGGCATAGACCGCGACCATGCTGCGCAGGATCGGATCGGAAATGCTGCCGTCGAACTGGGCGTGCGGCTTGAGGGCGGGGTCCTGCTCGAACACTGCTCCGATCTTCGAGATCGCCCGGTTTTCCGCGCTCGGCACGTTCAGCGAGAAGCGCGTGATCCCCTGGAACGGCCGCGTGCGCATCGGTCCGGAGGGAAGATTCAGGTGATCTTCCAGCGCAGCGGCGAAGAACGGCGCGTCATGCTCGACCGTGTTGGTGCGCAGCACCTGGCGGATGGCGGTCAGCCAGTTCTGCAGGAAGAAGCGCTCGACATAGGTGAGCGGCCAATGGGAGAGCGCGCCGCCGTCGTTGCAGCCCTGCGCGTCATAGGCGTCCATGATCTTGTCGACGGTGAGATTGCGGTCGAGAACCGCATTCGAAAACGCGTCCTGCCAGGCGAAGATGTCGAGCTTGTTGTTGCCGACGCCGTAGACAACGCCGGTCTTGTGGCCATCAGGCGTGCGCAACGCGGTGCTGTGGCAAAGCGCGCAGGTCAAGCCGACGAACGGCACCGGGGTGCCCGCCGCGCTGCCCGGCAACAGATGGGACGTGGTGAAGCCGAGCGGCAGGTGCTGTGCCGCATCGGAAAGACAAGCCTTGCCGCCCTTGCGGCCCGCCGCGATGAAGCCGAAGGCCGCCGGCCACGGCCGGCCGGTGCCGTTCGTCATCGCCTTCTTCGAGACGACGTCCATCACCAGGAGGTATTTGAGCGGCGCGATCTCCAGCCCGATCGTGCCGTGCTTGAACGCGTCTTCGGGCGAGAGGTCCTGCGGCGCGGTCCAGCCGGCTTCGAGCCAAAGCCAAAGCGCGCTCGCCACCAATCCCAGCGCGCCGAACGCCAGCGAGACATAGGGCGCGGCGCGCAGTCCCGCGCGGACCAGGGCGGCAGCCCCGGCAACACAGACGCGTGCCGCGTTTTGCAGCGCCACAGCGAAAGACGGCACCGGCCCTAGCCCCTTAGCCCGCAGGACAATAGCGCAGTTCTCCACCGGCCAAAATGAAAAAGCGGGACGTCAAAGAATTTGCAAAGCAAACCGCATCAACTATCCACGGCTTTATTGTAGTCGTCGTCTTGTGTGCGGCACATCGCTATGCCTCCCTTGCCGCCCACCGGATGAAGGCAAGGGGGCATCGTGGCGCGTCAGGTAATCCGTCCGACGCGGGGGACCGCTCCCGCCGCCAGCACGTCCTGAGGCGGAACGGCGATGCCCGCGCCCGCCGTCACCGCACGCGAAGTCTTGAGCCAGGCCGTTGCCGATTGGCTCGATAAGGAAGTCCAGGCCGGCTACACCTACACATATATCTGGATGACCAACCAGCTCGGGCATTTCACGCTCGGGTTCGGGCCGGTGCTGCTGTTCGACTGGCTGGCGCGGACGATCTGGTTCTTCTGCCATCGGCACGACATGCCGCTGCCGCCTTATGCTCCGTGCATCTCCTACGGTTTCGCCGGTTTGCTGGCCCTGTTCTGGACGGCGAAGGAAGTGCGGGACGTCATCGTGGCGCAGAAGCAGGCGGCGGGTCATGCCTTTGCCGTCAACAGCGGCGATCTATGGAAAGATGCCGGCACCGCCGTCTTCTTCTTCAGCTGCGGCATCATTCCGGCGGCTCTGAGCTTCTACAATCCCGGCTATGCCCTGCTGAGCTTCGCGGTCCTGCTGCCGGCCGCCGTGGTGGGGCCGGCGTGGTACTGGATGTCGCGCAAGCTGTGCTTCCAGCGGGCGCAGCTTCCCTTCCTGGCGCGGCTCGCCGATTTCACCAGCAAGTTCAGCGCGGTTGCCGGGCGGGTGGGTCCGCGGGAGATCGAAGCCTTCGCCTTGACGCCGGGCCCGGGGCCGACGGGGGCGTTTCAGCATCTTCTCATCTTCGGCGCCGCCGGCACCGGGCGCAGCACGCTCGCGGTGGCGATCTGCACCGAGCATACCTTCGAAGTGCAGACCGGCCGCTACACGACGTGGTCGAAATTCCAGGACCTGGATGCGTCCGGCGGGGCCGAAGACCCCAAGCATGTCTGGCCGTGGCGCCATGCCGACATCCTTGTTCTCGACGACATCCACGAGCGCTCGACCCAGGAGGTCGACCTCGTCATCGACGATATCGAAGGCCAGATCCGTTGCCTGAAAGACGACACCTTCAAGGCGCTGCGCGAGCGCCGCGTGGTCTGGGTGCTCGGTCCGATCCTCGGCGACGATGGGGTTCCGGGTCTGTGGATCGAGATGTTTGCCGACTGCCTCGACCTCGACAAATCCTGTTTCGGAGTCGTGGAACTGAGCGGCAGCTTCATTCCGCCCAAGGTGCCGGTGTCGAGCCTGTCCGGCCACTGACGAAACGCTAGAGGTCCGTGCCGATGATCAAGGAGATTTGGCTGCAACAACCACTGGCCTTCGCGCGCTGCGGCTCCTCGCCGACGCCGCTGGCCGCGTTCCGCTGGACCGAGCCGGATTTGCGGCCGCACGGCACGGGGCGGACATCGGTCGCGCCGGCGCCGAGCTACGAGATCGGGGGCGACGGCGGCGTCAACCGCCTGCCCGACAGCAACCTCACCCTGTTCCGCGACGAGCACGGCATCCGGCCGGTGTGTCCGTTCTTCGAGCTGCACGCCGACTGGGACGGCCGCAACGGCGCCAGCACCGCGCTCACCGAGCAGGTGCTGCGCGACAACGGGCTTGCGCTCGCCGACCTGACCTGGTCGATCCATCACGCCAACCTCAAAGCCTATGCGCTGACCAAGGACGACGGCGACCGCATCGAAGCGCGCCTGAGCGTGAAGGGCGACGATCATGTCCTGCATCCGATCATCGGCTCGTCGCCCACGGCCAGCCCGACGCCGCTGGTGCCCGCCAATCCCGGCATTCCGATGGGCGCGCTACAGCTGGCGCGCCCGAGCGCAGCGGAGCCCACGATCCGGCTGCGCTTCATCGCGCCCCAGGGCCATGCCTATGGACCCTCGGATCTGAAGGACAAGCTCGTCCGCTCGAACGGGCTTCTCGACTGGGTGATCGGGCGGTTCAAGCTCAACGACGACTGGAAAGGCTTCGACCTGCCCGGCCGGCTGTTCCTCAATCCCAAATCGGCATGGCCGGCCTATCGCTTCGTCACCTATGGACAGGCGCTGTCGGCGCTGCCGCGCATCGTCACCCGGCTGCGCTCCTTCCTGTCGCTCTGCCGCCATGTCCAGCGCAGCGAATTGCTGCGCTTCGTGCTGGGGCCGAACGGAAATTCCGGCAAGCTGCCGCCGGGCCTGTTCGCCTATCGCTACGGATTGGGCGCGGTGCTCTCCAGCCTGGGGCTGGTCGACGATCTGGGCGACGGCATCATCACCTGCGAGCTCAAAGGCGTCGGCAAGGCGCATGCCCGCATCGCGGTCGGTCCGCCGCACTTCTCGCCCGACCGCAGGCCGCCGGTGTCGATCGCCGACGCGCTGACCGACCGCACCCTCCGCGCCGACGTGCGCGCGCCGGACTGGGCGGACGACGCCAACTGGGCGAGCGCCCGCAGCGAGATGTACGACCTGCTCGACCGCGCCTATGAGACCGCGGCGCTCAGCAACCTCGACGCCTGGAACGACGAGCTCAACCAGGAGAACGAGAGCGACGCGGTCTACCGGCCAGATCCCAATCCGCCGGATCAGCCCGGCAAGCTGCTGTGGGGCGACATGAGCGCCCACACCGTGCTCGACCTTCCGCTCAGCGAGCTGGCGCGCTGGCGCCACCGCCGCAACACCTCGCACGAGTTCTTCGAGCAGCTGCTGCGCGACTCGCGCAACCTGATGCATCATTGGATTCGCGATCCGAGCGACGACCGCTCGCTGTACTACGACAAGCGCATGCCGGCCCTGATGCGCGGCTCCGACCGCCGCCCGCTGCATCTCACCCGGCGCCAGCTCGGTGCCTTCAGCGCCTGGCTGAAGCGGCTGCGGGACGAAAAATCATGACCGCGCCACTGCCCGCCCAGCTCAAGCGCTTCGACAGCGCCGGCCAGCACCATCTTTTCGTCGCCGGCGGTAGCCGCATCTTCGACATCGACGCGCGCACCGCGGCCGCGGTCGACGCCGCGCTCGGCCTGGGCGATCCAGGCGCCCTGCCGCCCGGCATCGCGGCGCTGCTCGATGCGATGCCCGAAGCGCCGCGTCCGCTGGCGGCGGCGCCGCCGATCACGGCGCTGTCGCTCAACGTCATGCAGGCCTGCAACATGGGCTGCGGCTATTGCTATGCCGAGCGCGGCAGCTTCGGCGGCGAGCGCCGGGCGATGGACCCGGCGGTGGCGCGCGCCAGCGTCGACCGCTTGCTCGAAACCACGCCGCCGGGCGGCCGCGCCGTCATCGCATTCATGGGCGGCGAGCCGTTCCTAGCGCGCGATCTGCTGCACCAGACCACACGCTATGCCGCCACGGCCGCGGCGCGCGCCGGCCGCCGCATCGGCTTTTCGGTGACGACGAACGCGTCCATGCTGACAGATGCAGATGCGGCGCTGCTGGCCGATCATCCCTTCAGCGTCACGGTCAGCCTCGACGGTCCGCCTTCGGTGCAGGACCGCCAGCGCCCGATGGCGAGCGGCGCGCCGTCTTCCGAGCGCGTGCTCGCCGGCATCGCCAAGCTGCGCGCCCGCCGCCCCAAGCAGCTCACGGCGCGCGTCACGGTGATGGCGCAGACGGGCGCGCTGCGTCCGATCCTGGACTATATCCTGGCGCTCGGCTTCGACAGCGCCGGCTTCGCGCCAGTGGTGGCGGCGCCGCGGCCGCAGACGGAGATCGGCGCCGACGCCATCGCCGACTACACGCGCGAGCTGATCGCGTGCGGACGCCATGCGCTCGAAGAGGCGAAAGAAGGGCGGCGCTATCCCTTCAGCAATTTCGAGACCGCGCTGCACGAACTGCACCGCGGCTCGGCGCGCGCCCATCCCTGCGGCGCCGGCGCCGGCTATCTGAGCATCGACGCGGAGGGCGAGGCCTTCGCCTGCCACCGCCTGGTGGGCGACGCCGCGTTCCGTTTCGGCAGCCTGGCCGAAGGCTTCGACGACGACGCGCGGCTGGCGCATCTGACCGCCCGCGCCGTCGACACGCAGGAGCCCTGCCGCTCGTGCTGGGCGCGCTATCTGTGCGGCGGCGGCTGCTATCACGAAGTGTCGCGGCGCGGCCGCGGCATGTGCGATCACATCCGCGCCTGGCTCGCCTTCTGCCTCGAGGCCTATGCCGAACTGAGCGAAAAGCGGCCCGGATTGTTCGAAGCGTCCTCCTTCCCACCTTCGCCGGAGTTTCGTCCGTCATGAGCGAGAACCCGAAACTGACGCCGCTGCGTCCGATCCTGCCCCGCAACATGACCGCGCGCGCCGACTATCTGGTGCCGGGCAATCCGATGATCGCGCGCCCCGAGAGCGGCGTCGGCAATGCCCATCCCGGACTGGAATTCGACGTCCGCGTGCTCGAAAGCTATTTCATGCCCGGCCTGGTGTTCGGCTTTCCCTATGCCATGGGCGCCAGGCTGATGCGGATCGATCCGCCGTTCGACACCAAGACCGTGCTCACCGCCGCCGATATCGACAAGGGCGTCTTCCTGTGGGCGCTCAAGGGCGCGTTCGGCGACGCCCCGGATACGCCGAAGACGATCCGTCTGCTCGGCGTCGACGGCTATATGGTGATCCGCAGGCTGATGGACCTGGAGGCCGGGCCGATCGCGGTGCTGGCCGGCACGCTGCCGCAGGGCACGGCGCAGGGCGCCCAGGTCGACGACGCCATCGCCGCTTTCGCCGCCGGCAAGATGCCGGTGCCGCCGGCGGGGGTATCGTGCGATCACTTCGCGGGCGAGCGCTCGGCCTTCCTCGACAAGAACGGCGTGATCGATCCGGAGCGCATCGCGCCGGGCGAGCTGACCGCGAATCTGTGCTCGCCCTGGCAATGGGATTTCGCCGACTGCTATTGCTATTATTGGGCCTCCAGCAAGCCCGACGTGGTCGTCGGCATCGGCGGCGACGCGCAGGTCCTCAACTTCCAGCGCGACCGCAACGCGCCCGACCTGGCGCTGCCCGCGACCACCTCCACCGACTGGCGGGCGCAGAACATCACCGACCCCGACATGATCCGAAACTGGGGCGAGCTGCCGGTCGTGCTCTCCGAGCGCGAAGGCATGGTGCCGCGCGCGCCGGCCTGGCCGCGGCTGGACGATCCCTTCGCGACGCTGGACGACGTCGCGCGCGAGCTGCGCCGCCTCGCCGGCCTGGAACACGCGCTGTGCGTCGAATATCTCTACGCGAAATTCTCGATCAACGCGCCGGTCAAGCAGCCCTCCGGCCTCGCCGGCGAGGCCAAGCGGCGCTTCCAGGCGGCGCGCGAAGTTTTCAACATCGCGGTCGACGAGATGCGACATCTGCGCTGGGCCAACGAGGCCTTGTGGATCCTCGGCGCGCCGCCCAGCCTCGAACGCGCGACCACGGTGGGCAGCGACCTGCGCCGCTTTTTCGAGCTGAGGCCGCTGACGCCCAAAGTGCTGGACGAGTTCATCGGCATCGAAGCGCCCGCTTCGATCTTCAACGACGATCCGCAGCAGCTCGACAGCATCTATTCGAAGATCCAGATTTCCCTGAACCAGATGCAAGGCGCCGATCCCGATTGCGTGCTGCGGCTGCAGCAGCTCGTGAAGGTCATCATCGACGAGGGCAAGAACCATTGGGAGCGGTTCAGGGGCGTCAAGGCGTGCCTCGCCGGGATGAAGCCGCAGACCTATCTACGCTATCTGAGCCCACCGCCGCCGGCGACCCAGGAGCCATGGGCGACGCTGCAGGCGCTATGCGACGCCTACTACGACCTTCTGCTGCATGCGCTCTACGTCACCTTCCGCCTGGGGCGCCGCTCGCGCGGCTTCTGGCTGTCGGTCTCGCATCACGCCATGTTCGCGCTGGACAATGCCGGCTACCTGTTGTCGGAGCAGGGTTTCGCGCCGCGCTTCACCTTGCCGGCCTGGGTCGGCGCGCCGGCGCCCGCCTTCGCCGCTTCCGCCGTCCAGAGTTACGGCAGCGCCGGTCCGACCCAACTGAAGAATCTGGTCGGCAACGAGGACGCGATCGTGTCGCTGTTCAAGAAGGTCGAGGCAACGCTGGCGCTGCTGGCGGACGTGCGGCCCTCCGCCGTCCGCCGGATGGCGGCCGGTCACCGCGAGCAGATGGAGCGGATGAAAGCCTTGTTCCTCGGCGAATATCGCGAGGGCAAGGCGGCGCGCGGCGAAGCCGTCCCGCACGGCAGGGCATGACGGCGCGCCGGCTGGCCGAGATTCGGGGCGACGGGCTCGCCGCCGCGGCGGCGGCGCTGCTCTTCGCGCGTCAGGGCTGGGAGGTGCGCGCGCCTGAGAGCGTGGCACGGCCAAGCATGCCGATCGTGCTCAACCCGATCGGCCGTTTCCTGATCGAGGATTTGTGCGGCGACGCGGTATGGCGGACGGTGCCGCATCGTCGCCTGGCGCGGCGGGTGCTGGCGTGGGAAAGCGGCCCTCCCATCGTCATGGCGGAAGAAACCCTGGTGGTCGATGCCGCGGCGCTGGCCGCTGCGATGCAGGAGCGTATGCCTGCGGCGCGGATATCCGGCGGCACCGAAGCCGACTGCGTCTGCCATTGCGAGGCGCTCCCGGCAGCAGCCGGCGGCGAGACCTGGAGCGGCGGACGGCGCGTCGCCGCCCTGGCCGATGTCGCGCTGGCGGACGGCGTCGCCGCCGATGCCTTCATCGTCGAGGCCGGCGCCGATGGCTGGGTCATCCTGTTTCCGACCGGGTCCGGACGCGGCGTGCTCTATGCCTTCGGCCTGGCGCAGGACGGCGGCGATCTTCTCGCCTCCGTCCTGGCGGGAGCGCCGATGGTGCGGCGGGCGGTCGGCGAGCTTCGGCCGCGGCGCGCCGGCATGGCCGCGGCGCCGCGCCTGCATTTGCCGGCGGCACCCGATCCGGCCTGCATGCCAGCCGGCACCGCAGTCATGGCGTTCGATCCCTTGAGCGGCGACGGCGCCGCGGTGGCGCTGCGCACCGCCCATCTCGCCGTCTCGCTGGCGCAGGATGCCGGCGGCGAACCGGCCATGGCCGCGGCCTATCGCACGCGGCTGATCGCTGCGATGCGCGCCCATGTCCGCGGGCTCCTGGTTCTCTACAAGGCGACGCGGTTCGCGCAGGCCTGGGCCGGCGAACTGGCGGCGATGCAGGACATGTATGACCGGCTTGGCAGCGACACCCGGCTTGAATCCGCACACGGATAGTGATACGTCCGGCGCCCATCGAGAGAAACGGCAATGATGCACGACCTGAAAATCACGAACGCGATCGACGCGCCAGCCCGCGCGGCGGACTCGTATTACCGCGGCGCATAGCGTCTCTCGTCCAAGACGGGAGGCGATGGCCTCCCTCGTGTTCGCCCGAACCCTGGAAGGCCAAAGCCTCCGGGGTTTTTTCATGCGCGGCCGCCAGGCCGCATCGAGAAAGGCAACGACAATGCTGAGCAAACAGCCGATTTCGGCAACCGCCCGCGCGCAAGCCGCGTCCGCCGCAGCATGGGCAATCGCATTCTAGAGGCTCCGCGCCGCCTGCCCGGAGCCGCCAACGGATCTGGGGAATTGGTCATCGATCAACTCGCCGGATCACACCGGCGAGTTTTTTTCGTTTTGGGCCGCGCAGGCGCGGTCCGCACCCAATTGGCGCGCCAATGCCAACAGCCTCGGGGGCCGGCCCGGCCAGCCGGTCTTCGGGGCAGCAACAGGAGAGTAAGGAGAGTAAAATGAAGACGCATGTGAATGTAGGCACGATCGGCCATGTCGATCACGGCAAGACGACGCTCACCTCCGCCATCACGCAGGTGCAAGCGGCCCGTCTTGGCGGCAAGGGACTGTCGTTCGATGAGATCGACCGCGCGCCGGAGGAAAAGGCCCGCGGCATCACCATCAACACGACGCATGTCGAGTACGAGTCCGAGGCCCGCCACTACGCCCATATCGACTGTCCGGGCCATGCCGACTACGTGAAGAACATGATCACCGGCGCCAGCCAGATGGACGGCGCGATCCTGCTGGTCGACGCCACCAAGGGCGCCGCCAAGCAGACCATCGAGCACATCCTGCTCGCACGGCAGGTCAACGTTCGCCACATGGTCGTGTTCGTCAACAAGATGGACATGCTGGACGCCGGCGAGGTCCCGGACATGAAGGCGCTGATCCAGCTCGAAACCGGGGCGCTGCTCGCGGCGCAGGGTTACGAGAACGCGCCCTTCGTGTTCGGCAGCGCGCTCAAGGCCCTGGAGGCGGTGGCGCAGGGCGAGCTCGACGGGCCGGCGGTGCGCAGCATCGTCGACCTGGTCGCGGCGCTCGACACCCACATCCCCGATCCGGTGCGCGACTTCACCAGTCCGTTCCTGATGCCGATCGAGGGCGTGCACACCATTCCCGGGCGCGGCACGGTCGTTTCCGGCCGCGTCGAGCGCGGCGTGGTGAAGATCGGCGACGCGGTCGAGATCGTCGGCCTCGACAACGAGGGCGCGGTGATCGTCACCGGCACGCAGGCTTTCCGCAAGGACGTTCCGGAGGCGCGCGCCGGAATGAATGTCGGGCTTCTGCTGCGCGGCTTGAAGCGCGACGACGTCGAGCGCGGCCAGGTTCTGTCCGCGCCCGGCGCGATCAAGGCGCACAGCAAGGGCACGGCGCAGATCTTCGTGCTGACGAAGGAGGAAGGCGGCCGGCACACGCCGTTCGCCAGCGGCTACGAGCCGCAATTCTTCTTCGGCGTCACCGACGTCACCGGCATCATCCGGCTGGCGGAGGGCGACGTGGTCGCGCCGGGCGACCGGGCCGAGATCGGCTTCGACCTCAAGAAGCCGGTGGGGATCGAGAAGGGCATGCGCTTCGCGATCCGCGAAGGCGGCAAGACCGTCGGCGCGGGCCTGGTGACCGAGGTCATCGGCTGACGGCGTGAAAGCTCCCGGTCCCGAGGTCTTGCGCCTCGGGGCTGGGAGCGATCGCGCATTCTCAAAACCGGTCCAGGTCGCTCGCGAAGCGGATCGGACCCTTGTAGTGGCCGGCGATGATCCCGGTCAGGCGCACGATCTGCTGCTTGTCGCCGGTCGCGCCGCCGAAATGGGTGAGGACGAGCGCGTGCACCCCGGCATGCGCCGCCAGGAGCCCGACCTCATCGGGCAAAAGATGCTCCTTAGTGAAATGCTCGCGTACGAAGGAGAACGCGGCGTCCGGAACCAGCGGATAGCTGCGCTTGATGGTGTCGAGGGCGGTATCGGCGTCCATGATCTCGCTGACCAGAAGATCGGCGCCCTGCGCCAGCGCCGCGACCTTGGCGCTCGGACCGGTGTCGCCGGTGTAGACGATGGCGCGGTCCGGCAGATCGAAACGATAGGAGAGCGAGACCGGCCTGGCGCCGGCGCCGTTCCACAGATTGTAGTGGCTGTTGGCGGCGACGCTCACCTGGATGTCGCCGAGCGCGAGTTTGGCGCCGTCGTTCAGCTCCACCACGCGAACCTCCGGCGGCGCCACCGGCATGAGGGCGGAGCCGGGCTGGATGGCGGACATCAAGCCGTCGACCAGGCGCTTGGTCCCCGGCGGTCCGTAGATCGTCACCGCGGCGCAGCCCGGACCCGAACCCTGGTAGCGCATGCCGAGAAAGGCGAAGAGCCCGCCGGTGTGGTCGAAATGCAGATGGCTGAGGAAGACGGTCTTGACCGCGCCGAGCTGGACATGCGCCCGCGCCAACTGACGCGAGGCGCCGTCGCCGGCATCGATCAGGATCGAGTCGTCGTGCCACAAGAGCAGATGCGCCGGCTCCGAGCGCGCCGCGCCCGGGATGGGACCGCTCTGCGTGCCCAGTTCGACCCAGACCGATTTGTCCTGATAGTCGTGACCGGTGGCGCAGGCCGCCGACGACGCGGTCACGAAGACGAAGGTTGCAAGCAGACCCACAACCACGGCGCTGACGGCGGAAACGGTCACCCAGATGATGCGGCGGCGCGTCCAAACCATGGCGAGACCTCCCCGATCTTGTCCTTGCCGCTTTGGATAGGACCGCCGCAGGTCAGCGATAAGAAGACAAAACCGCCGGCGCGATACCGTTTGCGTATCGGTGGACGGTGGGCCTCAGCCGGTGGCGGTGGCGGCGGCGGCGCGGCGGGCGCGCAGATGGTGAAGGCTGGCGCGGCGGAACAGATCGGCGAGGAACTGCGCCGCCGGGGTAAGCGGCAGGCGCGAGCGCGTGACGATGCAGATCGGCGGCGCCGGCAGCGGCTCGAGAATCCGGAACGGCATCAGATGCGCCGTCGTGAGCGGAAAGCTGAGCCACTGCTCGGGCACCATGATCAACAGGTCGGTGTTGGCGACCGCGGGAAACAGCGTGACGCCGGCGCGCGCATGCATTTCAACGACCGGCGGCGGCAGGCCGTAGCGCTCGAACAGCGGTCCGAGCTCGGCGCTGCTATCCACCGTCACCGAGGTGGAAATCCAGCCCGCGCCGACAAGCTCGGCGAGATGCCGCGCCTTGGCGAGCGGATGGCCGCGCCGGCCCAGGATGACGCGGGTGTTGTCGAACAGCTTCTCGACAATGAATTCCTTGGCCAGCGCCAGCTCGGGCAGCGGTCCGACATAGAAATCGAGCTCGCCGTCCTTGAGCTCGCCTTCGATGGCGGGAAAGAGGCCGTCCTGCACGTTGAGCGACACGTCGGGATAGCGCTTGCGGAAGGCGGGCAGCGCGTGCGGGAAGAGCGAAATCTGCGCCGCGCTGGAGAGCGCGCAGGCGACATGGCCGGTCGCCACGCCGCGCACTTGGTCGATCTCCTCGCGGGCGCGGCGCAGCTCGCTCTGCACAGTGACGGCGCGCTTGAGGAACAGCTCGCCCATCGGCGTCAGCACGACGCCCTTGGGCCGCCGCTCGAACAGCGCGACGCCGAGCTCGCGCTCGATCTCGCGGATGCTGCGGGTGATGGCGGGCTGGGCGATGCCGAGCTGGCGGGCCGCGGCGCGCAGGCTGCCGCGTTCGGCAACGGCGGTGATATCGCGCAGATGCGTCAGTTTCATCGCGATAACAATCCGCTATCGGCCTGCCTGCCGCAAGGGGACGCGCTAAAGCCCGGCGGCGGTCTTCAGGACGGCACGGCCCGGCCAGGCATCGCCGCGCCAAGCGACATGCTGATCGGGACGGATCAGCGCCAGACCGCGCTCATATAAAGCGGCGACGCGCGGATCGTCGATCCGCACCGTGGCGAGTGGGATACTCAGCGCGTGGGCGTCGGCGATGGCTTGCTCGAAGGCCTGCGCCGGCGCATCGCCGAAGCCGAGCAGCGTGAATCCGGCGCCGAAGCTGTCGTAGAGCGAACGCCCGTCCGCCAGCCAGGCATGCGGCGCGACCGAGCCGGGGCGCGCCGAGGGTTCGTAGACGCCAGGCGGCGCGGCCGGCCACACGCCCGGTTCCTGCGCAATGACGGCCGAATCCTCATAGCGATAACCGAGGACGACGCCGAGGCTGCGGAATTCGCGCAGGCGCTGCTTAGCGAGCGCATCGCCGAGCTGCCGGCGCAGGGCGGCCCCGTCCTCGCTGTCGGCTTCAAGCTCCGGCTTCACCAGATGCAGCGCGAGGGTGGAGAGGTTCGCGACCGCTTCGTCGATCACGCGGCGGTGCACCGGGCGGCGCTCCTGCTCATAGCTGGCGACGAGCTTGTCGCCGCCCCAGCCCTGCAGCGCCGCCGCGAGCTTCCAGCCGAGGTCGACGGAGTCGGAGATGCCCATGTTCATGCCGTAGCCGCCGAGCGGCGGATGCAAATGACAGGCATCGCCGATCAGAAAGATGCGTCCGGCGGAATACTTGTCGGCGATCAGCTGATTGGCGGTCCATTCGTCGGCGCTCAGAACCTCGTAGGGCAGATCGATGCCGGTGGCGCGGCGGATGAGGTCGGCGGCTGCGTCCTTGTCGAGCCGCACGATGTCGGGCACCCGCGCCGGCATGAAGTACCAAAGATCGTCCTTGTCCATCGGGCCGATCAGGCCGGGGACTTCGGGATTGATCTGCCAATACATGATGCCGGGGCCGTGGCGGTGCAGGGCGGCAAGGCCGGGGGCACGGAAGACGATGTTGTAGGCGTGCGTCAGGCCGTGCTTGCCCTGCATCGCCGCGCCGATGCAATCGCGGATGGCGCTGCGGGCGCCGTCGGCGCCGACCAGATAGGACGACTCGATTTCTATGTCGTGCCCGCCTTGCAGATCGCGGACCTTGGCGCGCACGCCGGCGCCGTCCTGAGTCGCGGAGTGGAATTCGTGGTTGAACAGAAGGCGGACCGGCGGCAGCGACGCCGCGTGGTTTTTCAGCACCTCCTCGACGCGATATTGCGGCACCCATTGCGCGTGCTCGGAATAGAGCGCGTTGCGGGCCGGAGCGCAGTTGAAGGCATCCTCGATCATCGCCAGCCGGTAACCGGAAAGGCGCGTGACGAAGAAGATGTTCGAGGGATAGTCGACACCGAACGGCGCCAGGGCCGCGAGGTCCTTGGCGATGCCCCAGCGGCGGAAATGCTCGCGGGTGCGGGTGTGCGTGGTCTTGGCGCGCGGCGCGTAGCCGACGCGGTCGTTGCGCTCGACCACGGTGCAGGCGACGCCCCGGCTCCCCAGCTCGACCGCCAGCGCCAGTCCGCACGGCCCGGCACCGACGATCAGGACGGAGGTCTGCTCTGGGTTCACGCCGCTCCCCTGCTTTGCCGCAGCGACCCTAGCGGTTCGCCGGGCGGCGGGAGGATGGGAAAGCGCGCACAGCGATAAACCCCTGTTATCCCCCGGCGCGATGCCAAGGCGTCATCGCAGCCGCGCTTTTGGTATCCTAAAGGGCATCGGGCCCGGGCTAAATTCCGGCGCCGGCAGGGAGAACGCAAAATGTCCGAACCCGTGGCGCCGCTATCGGCGGCGAGCTATGCGCCGTTTCGCGATCCGCGCAGCTTCGTGCCGCACGCCTATGAGGAGCACAGCGCCGATCTGGGCGAAATCACGATGAACTATGCGCAGGCCGGATCGCCCGGCAATCCGCCGCTGCTGCTGATACCGGGCCAGACCGAATCGTGGTGGGGCTACGAGGCGGCGATGGCGATCCTGGCCGAGGATTTCCATGTCTTCGCCGTCGATCTGCGCGGCCAGGGGCGCAGCAGCTGGACGCCCGGGCGCTACACGCTCGACAATATGGGCAACGACCTCGTCCGCTTCATCGCCACGGTGATCAAGCGGCCGGTGATCGCCAGCGGCTGTTCCTCCGGCGGCCTGCTGTCGGCCTGGCTGTCGGCCTTCGCGCTGCCCGGGCAGCTGCGCGGCGCCGTCTACGAGGACCCGCCGCTGTTCGCCTCGACGCCCAATCCCCTGTTCGGCCCGTCGATCAAGCAGTGCATCGGGCCGTTCTTCCGGGCGATGTCGGTCTATCTGGGCGATCAGTGGCGGGTCGGCGATTGGGACGGCTTGCGCAAATCCTTCGCGAACGATCCTTCGCCGCTTCTGCGGATGATCGCGTTGCCGCAGGCGCCGGCGCAGAACCTGAAGGAATACGACCCCGAATGGGGCCGCGCCTTCTGGGAAGGCAGCGTCGCGGCGAGCTGTGCCCACGAGATCATGCTCTCGCAGGTCAAGGTGCCGGTGCTCATGACCCATCACGCGCGGACGATATTTCCGGACTCCGGCAACCTGTTCGGCGCGCTGTCGGATTTGCAGGCCGCCAAGGCGTGCGAGATCGTGCGCGCCGCCGGCGGCAGCATCGAATATCTGTCGCTGCCCGACGCGGCGCATGCGATGCACAGCACCGATCCGGCGCGCTTCGCCAAGGCGGTCGGCGACTGGGCGAAGGAATTGAAGCCATGAGCATCATCCGCATCGAGGACATCGCCTATGTCCGCTTCGCCGCGCCCGATCTGGGCACGATGAAGACGTTCCTCACCGAGTTCGGCCTTAGCGAAGTGCCGTCCACCGACGGCGTGCTCTATGCGCGCGGCAGCGGCCCGCAGCCTTTCCTGCACGCCACCGAGCCCGGCGAACCCGGCTTCAAGGCGCTCGGGCTGCGCGCCGAGAGTCTGGACGACCTCAAGAAGCTCGCTGAGGCCGAAGGCGTCGCCATCGCGCCACTGAATGCGCCGGGCGGCGGCGCGGCCATCGTTCTCACCGATCCCGATGGCTATCGCGTCGAGGTCGTGGCGGGACAAAGCCTTGCTGCGCCGCGCGCCCTGGCGGACGGCGCGATCCGCAACGATGCGCGTGCCAAGACGCGGCTGCGCGCCGCGACGCGCCTGGCGGCGGGTCCGGCGAACGTCGTGCGGCTGGGCCATGCGGTGCTGGAGGTCAAGGACTTCCGCGCTGCCGAAGCCTGGTACAAGTCGCGTTTCGGCTTCATCACCTCGGACGAGATCGAAGCGGCGCCGGGCATGGCGATCGGCGCCTTCCTGCGCTGCGACCGCGGCGCGGCCCCGACCGATCATCACACGCTGTTTCTGCTGCAATCCCCGGGCGCGCCGCGCTTCAACCACGCGGCCTTCGAAGTCGTGGATTTCGACGACCTGATGTGCGGCCACACCCATCTGAAGCAGGCCAAGCGCATACCGGCCTGGGGCGTCGGGCGCCACATCCTGGGCAGCCAGATCTTCGACTATTGGAAGGACCCCTGGGGCAACGAACTGGAGCACTGGACCGACGGCGACCTGTTCACCGCGGACGACGGCTCGAACAAGGTCGGCTTCAAGGAGCTGCTGGCGGTGCAATGGGGTCCCAATCATCCGATGATGGGCGGCTGAAATGAAACTGGCGAGCTTCGACGCCGGCCAAGGCCAGCGCATCGGCGTCGTGATCGGCGGCGACATCGCCGACAGCGGCGCACCCGGCACGATGATCGACCTGATCGCGAACTGGACGGCGCGCCGGCAGGACGTCGAACGCGCGGCGCGCGGCGGCGAGCGCCTTGCGCTGGCCCGCGTCCGCTTGTTGGCGCCGGTGCCGCGGCCGGGGAAAATCTTCGCCATCGGCCTGAACTATGCCGATCACATCGCCGAATCCGGGCAGCAGACGCCGGCGAACCAGGTGTGGTTCACAAAAGCTGTCACCTCCGTCAACGGCCCGTTCGACGCCATCGAGATCGCGCGCAACTGCGCAACCGTCGATTACGAGGTGGAGCTGGTGGCCGTCATCGGCAAGCGCGGCCGCTATATCGCGGCGGCGGACGCCGCGGCGCACGTCTTCGGCTACTGCGTCGGCAACGACGTGACCGAGCGGCTGTGGCAGCACCGCACGCCGCAATGGAGTCTGGGCAAATCGTTCGACACCCATGCGCCCACCGGGCCGTGGATCACGACGGCGGACGAGCTCGCCGATCCGCATGCGCTGGCGCTGCGCTGCTTCGTCAACGGCGAGAGGCGGCAGGAGTCCAACACCCGGCACCTGGTGTTCAACCATTGGGACCAGATCGCGCACCTGTCGCAGGCGATGACGCTGGAGCCCGGCGACCTCATCTTCACCGGCACGCCCGGCGGCGTCGGCGGCGCGATGAAGCCGCCGCGCTTCCTGACAGCCGGCGACGTCGTCCGCTGCGAGATCGACCGCCTCGGCGCGATCGAGGCCACGATGGCGTCCGCGCCGTGATGCGGGACTGCGACGTCCTGATCGCCGGCGGCGGGCCGGCCGGCGTCACGCTGGGCCTGCTGTTGGCGCGGCAGGGCTTGCGCACCGTCATCGTCGAGAAAGAAGCGGAGATCTATCCCCTCCCCCGCGCGGCGCATATCGATCACGAGATCGTCCGCATCTTCCAGGAGCTGGGTTTGGCCGATGCCGTGATGGCGAGCTGCCGCGCCTCGGCGCGCTACGACTTCCTCACCGCCGCCGGCGAGGTGCTGCTGCGCTTCGACGGCATGGACCGGATCGGCCCCGGCGGCTGGCCCGCCGGCAACATGATCCACCAGCCTTCGATCGAAGCGGCACTGCGGGGCGCCGCCGCGGCGCAGGACGGTCTGGAGCTGCGCACCGGCTGGACCTGGATCTCCCATCGCGAGGACGGCGGCGGCATCGTCAGCACGATCGCGGCGCCGCATGGCAGCGAAGAAATCCGCGCGCGCTTCCTGATCGGCGCCGACGGCGCGCGCAGTGCGGTGCGCGCGGCGGCCGGCATCGAATTCGACGATCTGCACTTCGACGAGCAATGGCTGGTCATCGACGTCTTCGTGCACGACGCCGAGCGCCTGCCGAAGGTCAATCTGCAGATCTGCGATCCGCTGCGCCCGACGACCTGCGTGCTGATGGGCGCGGGACGCCACCGCTGGGAGTTCATGCTCAAGCCCGGCGAGACCGCCGAACGGATTCTCGACGACGGCGTCATCGCCGGATTGCTGGCGCCCTGGAAGGTCGAAGGCGCGGTGACGCTGGAGCGCAAGACCGTCTATCGCTTCAACGCCAAGGTGGCGCGCGGCTGGCGCCAGGGGCGCATCGTTCTGGCCGGCGACGCCGCCCATCTGATGCCGCCCTTCGCCGGCCAGGGCCTGTGCTCGGGCCTGCGCGATGCGGCTAATCTTGCCTGGAAGCTTGGCGCCGTCCTGCGCGGCGGCGGCGACGCGCTGCTCGACACCTATCAGGCCGAACGCGACCCGCATGTCCGGCCGATCATCGCGATGGCGATCATGATGGGCAAAACGGTGTGCATCACCGATCCGCAGGCGGCGCGCCTGCGCGACGAGCAGATGCTGGCGGCCCGCGCCGCCGGTTCGCAGCCAGGCGGCGGATTGGGGCACGCGCCCTTCGCCGCGGGCTGCCTGATGGCCGGCACGGCGGGGGCCGGCAGCTATTTCCCGCAGCCGGTAGCGGGCGGCGGATCAAAGCTCGACGACGTCTTGGGCCCCGGCGCGTGGCTGATCGGCGGTTCTGCGGGGCGCGGCGAGGCGCGCGGACTGAAGCGGGTGGCGCTGGACGAGCCCAGGATCGCACCCTTCAAGGCCCAACTGGAGAAATGGCTCGCCGAGCACGGCGCCGCGTCGGTGCTGGTGCGTCCGGACCGCCATGTGTTCGGCAGCGGCACGGCCGACGCCCTCGAACGCGCCTGGGCCGCGTGGACGTCGTGAGTTCGCAGGAATGGGCGACGCCAGCGCGAAGCCTATCGCTCGCCTGGGGCGGCTTGCAGTATTCGTTCCGGTATGGCGGAAAGACGCGCATAGCGCCGCGCCGCGGCCATGTCTGGAACCACCTGCCTGAAATTCAGCCGCTTGCAGATCTTGGCGACATCGAGCTGGGTGGGACCGCATCCGCTGTCGGGGTCCTTCGGGAGCGGCGCCCCGCCGCTGCTCTGGAGCGCATAATCGAGCGCCATGAGAGCGGTCAATTCCGCATTCGTCCATTTCGGCGCCGTCCACGCCGATATCCGGCCATCGCCGGTCAGAGCGTGCCGCCCGGCGGACAGTTCGCGCACCCGCCGGTCGAGACCATGATTGCTGTCCTTGACCGCAACGTTGAAGACCGTGCGGCAGATCGTGTGGGTCACATCGGCGTAGCCCGCCAGAAACGGGTAGACCCTGCAGGCTTGTTCGAAGGTCGCGACGACATTGGGATCGCCATTGTCCAGACCGCCGTCCAGCAGCGCCTGCCATGCGGGCGGCGGCCTCGACACCTCGCCGCGCGCGCAGACATGGCTCAGGCGTTGGCTGCCCGACGGATCGGGAAAATATATCGCGGCCATGCCGTCGCCGGAGGGCGTCGGCGGCACGATGCAGGCGTACATGCAGCCGAACTTCTCCATCAAGGTGAAATTGATCCGGCTTGCCCGGCGCAGCGTCTCGGCGCTGCGCGTCGCCGGCAGCCGAAGGAACGACATGCTGTTGAGGTAATAGGTCCCGGCGAAGGCATTCGGCAGAACCGCACCGTCTATCTTTCGCGCGAGCTCGGGCATGCTGTGCGAACTGCAGATCAACACCTGGTCGGCCGGCAAGGCGAGCCCGCCGGCCCTCACCTCATAGCCGCTATGGCCGAGCTTCGCCAACCTCTCGACCTTGGCGCCGAAATGGCAGCGTATGCGGGACTGCCCGAGCGCCGCCTTTAGAAGGGCGTAGTAGCGCGGCATGTTTATGCCGGCCCCGCCGCCGTTGACGCCGCCGGCAATGCCGTCAACGTCCGCGAACTCCTCTTTCGCCAGTGGCCGCACGACCGATTGCGGCGGGCGCAGGAAGATGTCGACGGCCTGTTGCTCCGTGAGACCGGCACTGCGCCGCAGCGCGTGAAACTTGGCTGCGTAGTGCCGCGTCATGTGCTCCGCGTTTTCGATGAACCCCCGCAGCGATATCCTGCGGCTCCGCAGGGAGCCTTCCGAGACCAGAAAGCGGATTGGGTTTTGCGGCGAGCAGACGGTGGTGGTGATCGCCGCCTGGGGGTAGATCATCGCCTTGGCGAGCGAGCCCTCGATGCAATACTCGCCCGTGCGCCGGTGGCCACGCTTGTAGTACTCGAGGCCGTCGCTGTGGTTGAT
Source organism: uncultured Rhizobium sp. (assembly GCA_964465935.1). GTDB lineage: Bacteria > Pseudomonadota > Alphaproteobacteria > Micropepsales > Micropepsaceae > Rhizomicrobium. The sequence goes on along the minus strand of CAYXMO010000013.1, from coordinate 5,386 downwards.
GAAGCTCGCGCGCGCCGCGCCTTCCAGGATATCGCCGGTGGCTTCGACGAGATCGACCTCGAAACCCCAGGCATCGAGGAATAAGGCAAGGTTCGCGCCCACCGACCCCGCCCCGATAACCACGATGCGCCCGGACCTTTTCATGGGGTCAGGAAGCGCTCGATACTTCCGATATTCCGGACGAGAAGGGCATTCCACAGATTGTCGAACAGCGCTTCCATCCGCTCGATCTCGTGCGAATCCCAAACAGCCTCGCCGGCTTGGGGTTTCGCGTCGGATATCGAGCGCGTCATGAAGGCGGAATCGACGATGAGGAGATTTCGAGACATGTCATCCTGCACCTGCGCGTGCCGGGCAATTCTCTCCAGCTCATCGGGCCGCACCGAGCGAATTTCGATCCCGGCATCGCTTTGCTCCCGCACCACAGTGCGCAAATCCCGGTTGACGCGCTTCTTCTTGCGATCTGCGACCACAAGCCGGCGAACGGTCAAGGCCGGATTGTTTCGCTTCGTCGCGATGTTCGTGCGCAGATAGCTATCGTCCATCCAAAAGATGTCGTTTTCGCTGATGCTGATAGCGCTGATGCTTTTTTTTGCCGATCGAATGGCGGCAATGGCCGCGTCACGGCGATTGGGCGCTTCGAGCGGCATGCCGATCGACGTCCGCTTGCCGATGTCTTCGGCCAAACGCTTGAAGACCTCGGCCCGCTGGAAATAGGGAGAAAAATGCTCTTTCTTGAACCACTCCAATGCCCAGCGCTCGTTCGGTGCAAACCTCTTATCCTCAATGGCTGCGTCCAGATGCACGAGCTTATCGTTGTGCTTCATCTCCTCGGCCAATTTGCGGATCAGCGAAATCGACGGCGTCGCGGCTGCCGCCAGTATTTCTGCCGAGCGCTTGAACTCTTCCTTGGCCAATCTCTCCGGGGCCTCGGCGTCACTTTTGATTTTGCGAATAGCGGCAAGGATCTCTTGCCACAGCTGATCCTTGTCATCGGCCGACGACGCGTAATGCCGCCCCGGATAGCCGGCCGCCGGTGTATCGGTAAGCCAGCCGCCTTGAACGCGCTTGCGATGGCCGTCCTGAAGTCCCCGGTACAGCGCGCGGTCTTCCGGGGTTGCGCCGCGTTCGGCGAACGGCGAATAGGGAAAGCGGTCTCCGCAAACGATGGAGATGACCTGTTTGTGTTGCTGGCAGGCGTAGTAGTATTCGAATTGCGTGTACGAACAGCGAAAATTCGGTTCTTCCGGAAATGCGATTTCGGCTTTTGGTTCCCCGCCGTAGTTGATCCCCACGACATGAATTACATAATCGCACTTGTCGATTTGCTCGCGAATCCTGCGCAGCACCGTGCCGGTCGCCGCGTCTAGATTGGCTTGATCGTAGACCTCCTTGAACTCCTTGCGCATTTCGGCGGCCAACTTGGCACGCACCTCGCCGAGGTCGTCGGTCGTCGCGCTGAAAAATATCGACGGATTGCTCATCAGGTGTGTGGTCCCCTGTCACTGGCGCCCGATCTGCCCGATCGAACAACCGGCTGGATTGGATTTGCGCCCCGCAAATCCCCACGCGCGAAGCGTCTTTTTCACCGGCGACCGCAGAACGTTCCGGTCTAACAACTGCCGCCGATAGCTCCGGCAGCAGGCCCCCGACTTCCGTCAGAATTGTATTCACAAACCTCGTTCGGAGAAACCCCCGGCCGCGCCGCGGCCGGGAAGATTTCCTCAGAGCCCACGCACCGCGCTATAAGCGTGATTCTAGATTGCGGGGTTGTCGTGGCGGGCAGGACGATTGTGGTCACGGGCGGCGCGGGCTTCATCGGCTCGCATCTGTGCCGCGCGCTTCGCGACGGCGGCGACCGCGTCATTTCGCTGGACAACTACTTCACCGGCACCCGGACAAATCACCTGCCCGGCGCGGAATATCGCGAAGGCCATACCAAGGACATCGAGCGGCTGATCCCCGAGGCGCCTGACTTCATCTACCATTTGGGGGAATATTCCCGCGTCGAAAAGAGTTTCGAAGACGCGGCGGCGGTGTGGGATATGAACATCGTCGGCACCATCGGAGTCCTCGAATATTGGCGCCGCCGGCCCGCAACCAAACTGATATATGCCGGGTCCAGCACCAAGTTCGGCGACGACGGCATCGGGCGCGGCCAAAGCCCCTATGCCTGGGCAAAGGCGAGCAACTCGGAACTGGTTCGGAACTACGCGGCGTGGTTCGGCCTGCGTTTCGCGATCGCCTATTTCTACAACGTCTACGGCCAAGGAGAACTCGGCGGGGCATTCGGGACCGTGGTCGAGATATTCCGGCGGCAAGCCGCGGCCGGCCTGCCGCTGACCGTGGTGTCGCCGGGCGATCAGGAGCGGAACTTCACACATGTCAGCGATATCATCAGCGGCCTGACGCTGGTCGGCGATTGCTGCGACGGCGAGGAATTCGGCCTGGGTTCCAAAGAGGCGTATTCGATCCTCGCCGTGGCGCGCATGTTCGGCGGCGAAATCCAGATGATCCCGGCGCGAAAGGGCAATCGCATGCGCTCGGAGCTGGATACGGCGAACGTGTCGGCGCTGGGCTGGCGCGCGAAGACCCGCCTCCCCGACTATATCGCTTCCTTAAAGAACATGTGATCCCGCCGCCGCTTCGCAGGCCAACCCCGGACGGCGCGCGCACGAACCGGATCGCGGCACACCGTGTCGAAAAACGTCTCGACGACGCCTGGTTCACCGGGCGCTCAAACGGCGATTTCGAGCGGGCGATCGCGATGGGCCCGCAGCCAGCTTTCGTTTTCCGCCAGCGCCAGCTTGCCAAGCTCGAGCAGGATGACCGCGCGGTCGCGATCCTGCTCAGCCGCCGGCAGGCCGCTGGCGGCGATTTCGCCAAGGCGCCTCTCCGCCGTCTCGAAGGCATGAATGGCATTTATGTAGTTGCGATAATCCGCTTCCCAGGACAGTTTTTCGGCGATGAAGCGAAGAGCGCCGGCCGCGGCCACCGCGGCGATCAGCAGGATGGACGCTATCGTCTCGCCAACCGGACTGCCGTCGAAGGCACTCACCAGACTCGTACCCGCCGCCATTCCGACCAGCGGCGATACAACCCAGGCGATCGGCCTGAGAATTGGCTTGCGTTCGCTCGACAGCCGCATGACGGTCTTCGGCCTCCATTCCAGCAGAAACAGGAGCAGCCCGGTCCCGGCTGCCGCTGCCGCGGCCAAGGCCCAGGATTGCTGTGGGCCGACATGGCGTCCGATCGTCATCGACACCCGCTCGTAGTCGAGCAGTTGCAGCAGCAGGAACAGCGCCGCCGCACCCAAACTCGATAGAAACAGAAACCAGCTCCAATACTCGATGCGCACGAGCTGGGTGTGGAGTTGCTTGATGCGCATCTTGAAGTACTTTTTTTGCGATTCGATCCAGACGTTCGCGGCATTGGCGACGCGGGCGGGCGAGCCGGCGGTGAACCAAGCCGTATCGATCAAGGTACGGATGGCTTCGCGAACGAGATTGAGCGAACCCCGCGCCCGCGGCAGATAGTAGGTGTCGGCGCGATACTCCAATCCGGCGAGACCGCACTCCCACCAGGCAAGCTGGACGCGCAGAGCTTCGGCGACGGCGCGATAGTCCTCGGCGATCGGCTGCCACCGCCGCCGGCGCGTCAGGTGGTGGGCCGCAATGGCGAGCAGGATCGACAATGCGTAGGCCGCGATGGCGGCAAATCCGAACAGGACGCTGTCCGGAAACTGGTGGCGCTCGACATAGACATCCCAAAAAATCACGGCCGCCGCGAACGCCCCGCCGAGCAGGAGGGCCGTCCGTCGCACTTTGCCGCTGGCGTGGCGCTGGATGCTCGACACCGAGGCCCGCAAGCGGGTGAGAATGTTTGCCGCATCCGGCGGCCCGTTCAGCGCGTGGCCGCTGGCCACCGGACGCGCTTGCGCCCGGCGATTGAACCGGTCGATGGCGTGCGCGAGAACCCGGCTGGCGGCGGCCGGATCTTGCGGTATTTCCTCGGCCTTTTCGAACCCGTGACGCACTTCAAACGGCAGGCGGCCCGCCAGCGGCCCCGACTCGCCAAGATGATCGGTGTCGATCAACCACACGAATCCCGGCCGTACCATTTGAAGCGCATCCGGCTTCGGCAAAACGCTGCTGCGCCGCACCACGTCTTGAGCATCGCCATCCAGGCTGCCCTTGAGGCGATAATTCACGATCCGGGCGGTGCCGCCGACCCTTCCGGGCTGCTCGGTGCCGGGCATGACGCCGACCATGATGGTGGCGGCGTTGGCGATGTAGAGGCCGGCCTGTTCGTAGTGAAGCGTGCGCAGCTTGTTCGATACCGCAGTTCGCTGAAGCTGCGAGGATGAAAGCGGTTTGCCGTTGTCGTTCAGCGTGGGCAGGGTCAGAACGCGCAGGTCTTCGCGCGCAAGATAGCCGTCGAAGGCCGACGCGGGGTCGCCGGTGAAGTCCTGCCGATAAAGCGAGGCTTCCAGCGGAAGTATGGCGACGACTTTCCAGTTGGGATACCCGGCCAGCCGGTCGACCGCGATCCGATCCGCGCCTTCCGCCAACGCGGTCAGGAGGATTTTGGGCGAAGCCGGAAATTGATCTTCGAGCGTCTTGAAGATCGCGTCGAACGCGTTCGCGACGGCAACCTCCTTGCCCTGCAAATCCCTCTTGCCGGTGACCCCGACGATGATCGACGCGGAATTGCCGGCGGTCTTCATGGTCTTCGGCACCCCTCTAGCCCCCTGCAAAGGTCAGGCGCATTTTTTCATCGGAACAAATGCGTCACCTCGCCCGATGCCGCCGACAGATCGCGTGTAGGGGGCGCTCGACGCCAATTGTGCCATCGGAAAGAGGTTAGTACATGACCCATTTGCGCTCCAGGGTCCGCAGGCGAGCGGGCCGGCGCCAAGCCGGCGGCACCGCGAATGCGCGTCGAGCCGGTGGCGCGCACGACGGTGCCCAACCGGTCGAGTCGGTGGCGCGCACCACGGTGCCCAGCTCGTCGGTGACGAAGTAGGTCCAGGTCCCGCCGCTGGTGCAGGGCGGACCGCCGGTGCAGCTGCGCATCGCCATAAGTTCGTCATCGACCTTGATGTAGTCCGACAGCGTCATACCCGAGCCGGTGATGCGGTACTCTTCCATAGCGCCGTTGACCGGATCGCTGAGATAGCCCTGGACATAGACGCCCGGCACGAACATGCGGAAGCGGTTGTGTTCCGGATCGTAGTAGAAGTTCGTCGTCGTGCTGCCCTGGGTGATCGCCGAGGCCATGTTGAACGCGGTGTAGGCGACGCTGCGCCCTGCCCCCGCCGTCATGTTGCCGTTGGCGTCGTAGCTGTAGCTGGGGTTGGTCACGCCGTTGACCGTGCCGGCGATGG
>CAYXMO010000012.1:0-28478 GCA_964465935.1 uncultured Rhizobium sp. | reverse complement strand
TTCAGATGCGGCGGCAGCTTGTCGGCCTCCCAGGCTTTGGCCCGCCATGTCGTGAGGGGGACGAACGGAATTGCGAACTTGGCCTTGCCGCCGCTGCGGTCGATCAGCGCCGCGACCGCGGCCGGCTTGCCGCCGGCCTCGCGAACCGCCGCGATGCATTCCTTGATCGAGATTCCGGTGGAAACGATGTCCTCGACGATCAGCACCGGCTGGTTCCTGGTCAGCGTGAAGTTGCGGCGGAGCTGGAACTTGCCCTCGACGCGCTCGACGAAGAAGGCCGGCAGGCCGAGCTGGCGGCCCATCTCGTAGCCCGGAATGATGGCGCCGACCGCGGTCGAGACGATGGCGGTGAACGGCACCTTGATCTCGGCGCGGACCTTGGCGGCCAGCGCCTTGACCAGCTTGGTGGTGCGCTTGGCATCGGTGAAAAGCAGCGACTTCTGCAGATAGACGTCCGAGCGCAGGCCGCTGGTGAGGATGAAATGGCCGCGCAGGAGAGCGCCGGCTTTCTCGAATTCGGAGAGGACGTGTTCGGGGGTCATCGCAGCGCTTTCATTTCTCGTAGTAGTAATAGCAGCCGATCAGGCTCGACGTGGATTTCGGATCGTCCTGCGCCATCACCATGAGCGAGCGCATCGGCGCGATCTCGGCCTCGCAGGATTTCATGCCGTCGCCGTTCTCGCATTTGGTAAGCGGCTTGCCGAAGGCGCGCTCGATGCCCGCCCGCGCCTTGTCGTAGGGCGCGTCGATCAGGACCGAGAAGCCGACGCCCATACCGACATTGCCGGGATAGAGCTGCAGCACGCGGAAGCCCAAAATCGCCGTCGGCGCCTTGGGGACGAAGAACGGATCGCCCGATTTTTGGCTGTAGCCGGCGTTCAGATGATCGGCGAGCTGCTGCAGCTTGGGATCGCCGGCCTTCTGCCAGTCGAGCCAGGAGTCGCGGCACAGCGCCATGCGCTCGAAGGCGGTGTCGGCGGTTGGGCCGGCGGCAGCGGTTTGCAGGGCGAGGAAGAGGGCGGCGAGCGTACCCGTGGCAGTGCGACCCAGCATTTCGACCCCCTCACCCCAACCCTCTCCCCCACTGCGTGGGGGCGAGGGCGAGTATTGCGCTTACGCTTCTTCTTTTTCGCGGACGCGGTCGACGGATTCGACCGCGGCGTTGACGCGCAGGGCGCCCAGGATGTTCTGCAGATGCGCCAGGTCGCGCACTTCGATGTCGACGGTGAACTCGAAATAGAGCGGATTGCGCGCCGTCACCTTCATGTTGAAGATGTTGCCGCCATTGTTGGCGATCACGTTCATCACCGCCGCCAGCGAGCCCGGCGCGTTCTTGACCCGAACCGCGACGCGCGCCACCGACGGGCCGCCCTCGGCGGCGTGGCTGCCCCAGTTCACGTCCAGCCAGTCGTCCATGTTCTGCGCTTTCTCCAGCTCGGCGCAGTCGATGGTGTGGATGACGGCGCCCTCGCCCGGCACCATCAGGCCGACGATGCGGTCGCCGGGCAAGGGATGGCAGCACTGGCCGAGCTTGTAGGCGATGCCTTCGGTGAGGCCGCGGATCGAGATCGGGCGCTTGGACTTGGGCTCGGCGAAGGCGGCATGCCGGCGCCGTTCGGGGTCGAGCTTGAGCTCGGGAAACACCGCTTCGAGGACTTCATGGCCGCGCAGGGCGCCGCGCCCGACCTCGGCATAGACGTCGTCGGGCTTGCCCGCGTGCAGCTTCTTGGCGACGCCGGCGATCGCTTTCTCGGTGAGCTCGGCGCCTTCGTCGGCGAAGACCTTTTTGAGGATGTTGCGGCCGAACTTGACGTGCTCGTCGCGCTGGGCGTGGCGCAGGAAGCGGCGGATTTCGGCGCGGGCGCGGCCGGTGACGACGAACTGCTCCCACAAGGGCGACGGCGTCTGGTCCTGGGTGCGGATGATCTCGACCTGGTCGCCGTTGCGCAACGGCGTGTGCAGCGGCACGTGCACGCCATTGACCTTGGCGCCGACCGTGGTGTTGCCGATGTCGGTGTGCAGCGCATAGGCGAAATCGATCGGCGTGGCGCCGCGCGGCAGCGAGATCAGATCGCCCTTGGGCGTGAAGCAGAAGACCTGATCCTGGTACATGGCGAGGCGGGAGTTCTCGAGGAACTCCTCGGCGCTGTCGTCGCGCTCGAGCAGGTCGACCATGTCGCGCAGCCAGCCATAGGCTCTGGAGTCGTCCTCCTCCGCGACGTGTTCGCGGTAGCGCCAATGGGCGGCGACGCCGCGCTCGGCGACGTCGTGCATCTGTTGGGTGCGGATCTGGACCTCGACGCGCTGCTTCTCGGGGCCGATCACGGTGGTGTGGATCGAGCGGTAGCCGTTGGTCTTAGGCGTCGAGATGAAATCCTTGAAGCGCGCCGGCACCATCTGCCAGTTGGTATGCAGGACGCCGAGGGCGCGGTAGCAGTCTTCTTCGTTCTTGACGATGACGCGGAAGCCGAAAATGTCCGACAGGGTCTCGAAATTGAGCTGCTTGTCCTTCAGCTTGCGCCAGATCGAGAACGGGCGCTTGGCGCGGCCATAGACATAGGCGTCGATGCCGTGCTCGGCGAGCTTGCGCTTGATCTGGTCGGCGATGCGGCCGATGCGGTCGCCGGAGGAATCGGTCAGGCGCGACAGATGGGTGACGATCGAGTTGCGCTCGTCGGGATTGAGCTCGGCGAAGGCGAGGTCTTCGAGCTCTTCGCGCATGTTCTGCATGCCGATGCGCCCCGCCAGCGGGGCGTAGATGTCCTGCGTCTCCTGGGCGATGCGGCGGCGCTTCTCGGGCTTGGGGATGAAGGCAAGGGTGCGCATGTTGTGCAGGCGGTCTGCGAGCTTGACCAGCAGGACGCGGATATCGCTGGTGATGGCGAGCATCAGCTTGCGGAAATTCTCCGCCTGCTTGGTGCGCTCGCTGAACAGTTCGAGCTGGCTGAGCTTGGTGACGCCATCAACGAGGTTGGCGATCTCCTCGCCGAAATTGGCCTTGATGTCGTCATAGGTGGCGAGCGTGTCCTCGATCGTGTCGTGGAGCAGCGCGGTGACGATGGTGGCGACGTCGAGCTTGAGGTCGGTGAGGATGGCGGCGACTTCGAGCGGGTGGGCGAAATAGGGATCGCCGGAGGCGCGGAACTGCTTGCCGTGCGCCTTCATGGCGTAGACATAAGCCTTGTTGAGCAGGTCTTCGTCGGCGTCCGGATCGTAGGCCTTGACGCGGTCGACCAGCTCGGTCTGGCGCATCAGGCGGCGGTGCTTCGCCTTCGGCGCGCTTTCCGGCGCCGCCGGCTTGGGCGCGCCCACGGGCGTGGGGGCAGGATCGGCCTGCTCCGCAGCCTTCTTGTCGGGCGCGACGGGTGCGTTCATGCGGGTAGTATATAGACGCCAAGCCCGAAAGCAGAAGTGGAAACCGCCCAGCGGACTTCCCCTGTCCGGCCATTTGCCGTACAATGTCCGTCGAGGTGAATGACCCATGACCCGCTCGACCGCGCAAAAGAAGCCCGCGCCCCGCAGCCGGCAAGAACGGCTGGAAGCCAGGATATCGCTCGATCAGAAGACTCTTTTCCAGCGCGCCGCTGAGCTTCAAGGACGGTCGCTGACCGACTTCGTCCTGCACAGCGCGCATGAAGCCGCGGTGCGGACAATCGAGGAGACGCAGCTGATCCGCCTCAACGCCCAGGACAGCCGCATTTTCGCGCAGGCGCTGATCAACCCCAAGAAGCCGAACGAAAAACTCCGCGCCGCGGCACAGCGCTATATGGATAGGTTCGGCGGCTAAGTGGCGCGGCCACAACCTCTTTCGGAGCGCATCGAACCGCTCGGCGAACACGACCGGAGCGGGTTCAGCTGCGGCGTCGAGGCGCTGGACCGCTATTTCCAAATGCAGGCGGGCCAGGACAGCCGCAGACGTGTGGCGGCATGTTTCGTCTTGATCGCGGACGACGGCACTGTGGCGGGCTACTACACCCTTTCGGCGACCAGCGTTCTTCTCGCGGCGCTGCCGCCGGCGATAGCCAAAAAATTGCCGCGCTACGCCGTAGTGCCGGCGACGCTGATGGGGCGGCTGGCCGTCGACCGGCGATACCGGGGGCGGAAGTTCGGCGAGCTTCTGCTTTTCGATGCCTTCGCACGCACGCTGCGCAGCGAGATCGCGTCCTTCGCCTTTGTCGTGGATGCGAAGGACGACAACGCCAAGGCGTTTTACGAACGCTACGCCTTCATCGCACTGCCGAGCGAGGGACGGCGGATGTTCAAGCCGCTGGCAGAAATCGCCGCGCTGTTCGGGTGATGGCGAGGATGCCGAAAACAAAAAAGGGCGGCGCCCGCGGCACCGCCCTTTTCCATTTGGCATTCGGCCGAAGCAGCCCTTCGCTTGCGCTCAGGGCGTTCGTCGCTTTCGCAGGTCCACCGGACCTGCTCACGCGCTTTGCGCGCCGCTCCTCACTCCTCGTAATCCGCTTCCGGTTCGGGCTGCGGTTCGGCGCGGCGCTGGGCTTCGGATGTGAGGGCGCGCAGCAGTTCTTCCTCGGTGACGGCGCGGAAGGCGCTGTCCTCGCGGGCGTCGTCGCTGTCGGGACGCGCTTCTTCGGGCTCGTCGACATCGGCATGCTTCTGCATGCTCTTGATGTATTCCTCCTTGGCTTCGTCGGGCTTGACCTCCTTGGCCGCGATCTCGCGCAGGGCGACGACGGGGTTCTTGTCGCGGTCGCGCTCGACCAGCGGCTCGGCGCCACCCGAGAGCTGGCGGGCGCGGAAGGCCGAGATCAGCACCAGATCGAAGCGGTTCGGGACCTTGTCGACGCAGTCTTCAACGGTAACGCGAGCCATGGAAATCCTTGTCTTTCAGGGGCTTAAGCGCACGAAGGGGCGCAAATCGGGTCACAGCCTGTGAGAAGGCGGCGGAAACTATAGAACACCGGTGCTCAAGGCAAGAGACGGCGACGCCAGGGCCGGCGGCGGTGTCAGGCAGGCGAGTCGCCGCCGCCGGACGCGTTTGCGCCATGCTCGGCCAGCAGCGGGCGGATGCGCAGCCACATGTGACCCGCCTGGGCGAGGACGCGGGCGGCGACGAACAAGAGCGCCGCGTCGGCGAACCACAGCAACGTGCCGCCATGCTGGGCAAGGCGCGGCGCCATCGGCGGACCGCCATTGGGGCCGCCGTTCACGGCATACTCGACCGCAAAGCGCAGGACGAAGACGGCGGCGGTGAGATAGGTGCCAAACTGCGTCGGCTTGCTCGTGATCGTGCCCGTCTTGGGGTCGAGCGTGAGCTCGACATGATGGGTCGTGAACCAGCCGAGCGCGCCGCCGGCGAGGATCGCGATCGTGAAATAAGCGTAAGCTTCCAGCGTCGGCATGCGGCCATGCGACAGGCCCAGGACGGCGAGGACCGTGATGATCAGCGGGTAGACCCAAAGGCGCGAAGGCTTGACGCGCCGCTCCCGCCCGCCGCGGCGCAGGATGATGAACAGCGCCAGCGCGGGCGCAATGAAAGGGGCGAACTGCTGCATGGACGGGCACCGCGATAGAGCATGCGAGTTGTAGCGATTCGCGCCTGCACCCGCGACCACAAAAAGACCGCGAGAATTAACGGTGTTCGCCATTGCATATCGCGCCGCGGTGGAATTCAGTGGCGCTGCCGAGGGGCATACACAGGGGACCAACGATGAATTTGAAGACGATTGCCGCTGCCGTTCTGGCCGCGGGTCTGGGCTTGATCGCGCCGCAAGCGGCGGACGCGGCGGGGCGGCAGAATTTCACGCTGATCAACAACACCGGCTACACCATCCGCGAGGTCTATGTTTCGGAGACCTCGACCGACAATTGGGAAGAAGATGTGCTGGGCCAGGACACGCTGGACGACGACTCGTCGGTGCTGATCCGCTTCCCGCATCACGCCGGCGGCTGCTACTGGGACCTGAAGGTCGTCTATGACGACGACACCGACGCGCACTGGAACAATTTCAACCTGTGCACGATCTCGGAGATCTCGATCAGCTACGACCGCCACACGGGCAAGACCTGGGCGCACTGGAAATAGCGGCGCGCTTTTTTGACGAATAGAGAGACCCGGGCCGCCCGCCCGGGTCTTTTTTTTGATTCTCACGCGGAGCCGCGGAGTTGAGCTCAACTCCGCGGCTCCGCGTGATCATTTAATGGGTTTGACCGCTTCGCGGTCGGTCGCGGGTAAGGCGGCGAGGAGGGCGGCGATGCTTCTACCCGTTTCGGGATGCCTCCAATCCGGCGCGACGTCGGCCAGCGGCACCAGCACGAAGGCGCGGGCGGTAAGGCGGGGATGCGGCAGTTGCGGCGGGCCGGCCTGTATCAGTCCGTCATAGTCCAAAATGTCGAGATCGAGCGTGCGCGGCGCGTTGCGGGTGGAACGGACGCGCCCGAACGCGGTTTCCGTCTGGTGGAGCAGCGCCAGCAAGGCCAGCGGCGTCAACGCCGTCTCAAGTTGGGCCACGGCATTCGCATAAGGAGGGTCGGCCGGATCGGGCCAGGCGGGCGTGACGTAGTAAGCCGACAGCTTGGCGATGGTTGCGCCGCTCTTGCCAAGCGCCGCCAAGGCGGCGGTCAGCGTCGCCGCCGGTGGGCCGGCTTGCGACTCAAGGTTGCCGCCGAGCGCGATCAAGATCATGTGCGAAAAGCGCACTTGCGGACGGCGCGGCTTCGATTAGAAGGACGGTGGGCGGACGGGGGAATTTTGCCGGTTAGGCCTAGATATTCGAAGGAGCACATATGCTGTTTTACCCGCAGGAAAAGCTGGCGCTGTTCATCGACGGCGCCAATCTCTACGGCGCCGCCAAAGGCTTGCAGTTCGACATCGATTATAAGCGGCTTCTGGAACTTTTCGCGCGCAAAGGCATCCTGGTCCGCGCCTTTTACTACACCGCGGTGGCGGAGGATCAGGAGTTCTCGCCGCTGCGCCCGCTGGTCGACTGGCTCGACTACAACGGCTTCTCGGTGGTGACCAAGCCGCTCAAGGAATTCACCGACGGCCAGGGCCGCCGCCGCGTCAAGGGCAACATGGACATCGAGCTCGCGATCGACGTGATGGAGATGGCCGAGCAGGTCGATCACATCGTGATCTTCTCCGGCGACGGCGATTTCCGCCGCCTGGTGGAAGCGGCGCAGCGCAAGGGCCGCCGCGTCAGCGTGGTCTCGACGGTGCGCACTCAGCCGCCGATGGCGGCCGACGAGCTGCGGCGCCAGGCCGACAATTTCATCGAGCTCGACGAGCTGAAGAGCCAGATCGCGCGCGAAGGCGGGCCGCGCGCGATGCAGCAATCGCCGAACTATGCGCCGAGCGCCGACCGCGTGGCATAGGCCGGGAACTTGCGAATCGCCATCCAACCCATATCGGGTTGCGTGGCAGCGCCGGCTTGTGCCACGCACCGCTTGAAGTATTGTCCCCTGCAACACTGGAGCGGGGGCTCATGACCATATCGACGCTGCGTGCGGGACTTGCTCTCGCGCTTATCTCTTTGTGCCTGGCGGGTTGCGCCCAGGTCAGCGGCATGAAGGCCGACAGCTCGGTCACCAACTTCGCCTGGAGCGGATCGGACAAGCGGATCCTGCTGATCAAGCCCGACATCGAGCTGTCCGAACTGACGGCGGGCGGATTGCAGGAGCCGCGCGCCGACTGGACGCAGACGGCCTACGGCCTGGTCACCAAGGAGATCGAGGACACGCTGGCGCAGCAGTCGATCCAGGTCACGCCGCTCGAGAACCTGACCAATCCGCACGACGTCCAGCTGCAGCAGCTGCACGCCGCGGTGGGCGTGGAAATCCTCCAGCACGGCATCGGGGTCGCCAAGCTGCCGACCAAGGGTTCGGCGCTCGACTGGACGCTCGGTCCGGGAACGCAGGATTTGCGCACCCGCTACAACGCCGACTACGCGATGTTCGTGTTCGTGCGCGACAGCTACTCCTCCGCCGGACGGCGCGCCGTCATGCTGCTGGGGGCCATGGTCGGGATCGGAATCTCCGGCGGCACCCAGGTCGCCTATGTCTCGGTCGTCGATCTGCGCACCGGCAACGTGGTGTGGTTCAACCGGCTGGTCAGCGAGGTCGGCGATCTGCGCAACGACAAGGACGCGACGAGCTTCACCACCAGCCTGCTCAAGGGCAACCCGCTTTGAAGCCACGGCGCCTGCTCGCGGCCGCCTGCGCCGGCGTCATGCTGGGCACGCAGGCGATGGCCGCGCCGCCGCCGCCGCCGATCACACCCGACTACCGCCCCGCCGCGGACAGCGACGAGGCCGGCTTCTGGATGGTGGCGGACAAGGCCGAGGACAGCTTCAAGACCTCGCCGCTCTTGGTGCGCGACGAGGCGCTGAACGCCTATGTCAAGGGCGTCCTGTGCAAGCTGGCGAAGGACCAGTGCGCGGGCATGCGCGTCTATATCCTCGATCAGCCCTATTTCAACGCCGCCATGTATCCCAACGGCGCGGTGCAGGTGTGGACCGGGCTGCTGCTGCGGGCGCAGAACGAAGCGCAGCTTTCCTGCGTGCTCGGACACGAGATGTCGCACTATCTGCTGCGCCACACGATCGAGCAGTGGCGCCGCGCGGTGAACGCCAGCGGCGCCATCGCGGTGCTCGGCATCGTCACGGCGGGCGCCGGTGTCGGCCTGATCGGCGCCCTCGCCGGGCTCGGCATCGCCGGCGGGCTGCTCAGCTTCTCGCGCGACCAGGAGCGCGAGGCCGACGCCCGCGGCCAGGACCTCGCCGTGGCGGCGGGATACGATCCGATGCAATGCGCGGCGCTGTGGAAGGAGCAGTTGGCGGAAGAAGACGCCGAGCCCGACCAGAAGGCGAACTTCCTGTTCCTCAAGACCCATCCCGCCAGCGAGGAGCGCCTCGCGACCATGCAAAAGCGCGCCGCCGAGCTCGCCGCCCCGGCCGCGCCGCCCACCCTGGGGGCCGACGGCTTCGCGGCCGCGACGAGCCCGTTTCGCGCGCAATGGCTGGCCGAAGAACTCAACCGGGCGCATTACGACCAGAGCCTCGTCCTCATCCAATCGCTGATCGCGGCGGCGCCCGGCGCCGGCGAACTGCACTTCTACCTCGCCGAGGCCTATCGCCGGCGCAACGCGGCGGGCGACGCGGCCAAGGCGCGGGACGAATACCAGACCGCCATCGCCGACGGCGGCGCGCCGGCCGGCGCCTTCCGCGGCCTCGGCCTCGCCGCGATGAAAGCGGGCGACGACGCCGCGGCGCGCGACGCCTTTCAGCACTATCTGGATTCCGCACCGCAGGCCGACGACCGGCCGATGGTGGAGTATTACCTCGCGCATCTGGGAGAGCACTCATGAAGATCGTTCGCGCCGCCGCCCTCGCCTCGGTCATGGGCCTGGCGGCCTGTGCCAGCTATTCGGCGATCGACAACGCCGCGCCGGTGGCGGTGGGAAACAACGTCGTGGTCTCGCCGCAGATCGATTGGGGCAAGGCGCCCTTTCCCGGCTTCGAAGGCACGCTGTGGACCGAGGACGGCGTGCGCCTGGATTCGCTGATGTTCTTCACCGGCATCGCGCCGGGCAAGGTCCTGATCGACGCCAGCGGCGTGCCGAAAAGCGAAATGAAGGTCTACCAGGCCAGCATGGTGCCGGACGACGTGATGGAATTGCTGGCCTCGAACTTCGGCAAGCTCGGCTACCAGCAGGTGCGCACCGCCAATCTGCGGCCGGCGCCGTTCGGCTCCGCCGCCGGTTTCCGCTTCGACCTGACCTTCTCGACGGTCGACGGCCTGAACATGAAAGGCATGGCGCTGGCGGCGCAGCGCGACGGCAAGCTCGACCTGATCCTGTTCACGGCGCCGAGCGAATACTATTACGACCACTACAGCCCGACGGTGGAAAAGATCTTCGGCTCGGTCCAGATTGCGGGCAAGTAGCACGTAATCCGGGAGAGACATGTCGGGAGGCGAACCGCAGCGCGACTGTCCGCTGTGTCCGCGGCTGGCGGCGTTCCGCGACGCGAACAGGCGTGCCCTGCCCGACTACTTCAACGCGCCGGTGCCGACGCTGACCGGCGACGGTCCGGTGCGGCTGCTGGTCGTCGGGCTGGCGCCGGGACTGCACGGCGCCAACCGCACCGGGCGGCCGTTCACCGGCGACTATGCCGGCGATCTGCTCTACGCCACGCTCTTGAAGCACGGCCTGGCGCGCGGCGACTACGGCAAGCGGATCGACGACGGGCTGACGCTGCACTCCTCAGCTATCACCAACGCGGTGCGCTGCGTGCCGCCGCAGAACAAGCCGGAGACCAGCGAGATCAAGACCTGCCGGCAGTTCCTGAGCGCCACCATCGCCACCCTGCCCCAGCTGCGCGCGATATTGGCGCTGGGCAGAATAGCGCATGACAGCGTCTGCGACACGCTGGGCGCCAAGAAGTCGAAGCACCCGTTCAAACATGGCGGCGCCTATCAGATCGGCAAGATCGCGCTGGTGTCGAGCTATCACTGCTCGCGCTACAACACCAATACCGGCGTGCTGACGCAAGCGATGTTCGACGCGGTGGTGAAGCAGGCCAAGATCGCGGCGCTGCACGCGCTTTAGGCCGTAGCGGGCCGCTGCGAAGCGGTGCGCCTTCTCGCCCGCGCCAAGGTGACCGCAATTCCCGCGAGCAGCACCAAAGTGCACAGGACGCTGCCTTCGGGGCCCTGCTTGCCGCCGGTCAGGTAGTCGGGGCCGTGCGGGACCATCTGCACCAGCAGCGCCGGCAGATGCGCGTCGAGACCGGTCACGCGCAGCTCGAAGCCGGTCGCGAACAGCCAGTTCCAGCCGGCATGCCAGCCCATGACGCCCCAGATGTTGCCGCTGCCGAGCGCCCAGCTGCAGGCGAAGACCGCAAAGAGGACGACGTTGAGCACGAAGACCCAGCCGGCCTCAGGATCGTGATGCAGGAACGTAAACAGCGCCGACGACAGCACGACCGCGATCACGACGCCGAACTTGGCCGCGACTGCGGACAGCATCCAGCCGCGAAACGTCAGCTCCTCGACGCTGGACTGCACGGCGAAGCACGCCAGCAGGATCGCGATCGAACCGAGCGCCGCCGGCGTGCGAAAGGCGGGAGCGAAGCCGCCGGCGTGCAAAGCGCCTGCCGCCCACATCCCGGCGACGATCGCCGCTGCCATGCCAACGCCGGTCAGATGACCCAGGATGAAGGTGCCTGCGCGATGGCCCCTGGTCAGCCCGATCGTCGCCGGCGGCCGGCGCTCGACGAAACGCACCCAAGCCAGGACGAGGAGACCGAGCGCGCCGAACGGCAGCAGCAGGAACGCCGCGAAGCCGAGGAGTCCGACGGGATTTTCCTGGGCGTCGAGCAGGCCGGCATGCTCCAGCGCGAACTCCAGCGGCGCCCCGCTCACGAGGACGAAGACGAAAGCGAGGACGGGCACAGCCAAGCCCCAGGGCCGCCAGCCCTTCGCCGGATCCGGCGCATAGATGATGGTTCGCGACAGCATGCGGCTAGTGTGAGCGCCGGACGGCCGCCGGTATAGAACGATTGTGCGGCCCGGCGGCGGCTTTGCGCCAGGCGTCGGGCGTGAGGCCGAAGGTCTTCTTGAAGGTGCGGCCGAAATGGCTCTGGTCGGCAAAGCCGCAGGCCGCCGCCGCGGCAGCGCTCGCGGCGCCGCTGAGCATCAGCCGGCGCGCCTGATCGAGACGCCGCGCGATCAGGTAGCGGTAGGGGCTGGTGCCGAAGAGCGCGCGGAAGTCGCGCGAGAGCTGCCAGCGGCCATGGCGCGTCGCGCGTTCGAGGTCGGCGAGCGAGACGTTTTGCGCGATCCGCGCCTCTATATAGTCGCGCGCCCGCAGCGCCGCGGTGCGATTGACGCGGCGGAGCGGGCGGCCCGTGCCGGCGACCGCCCGCAGCGCCATCGCGAGATCGTAGAGCGCGTCCTGCTGTTCGAGGTCGCCGAGCGGGCGGGCGTAGTCGCCGAGCAAGGCCGCGATGGCACGGCCAAGGCGCGGATCGGCGCAGACGCCGCCCTCGACGAAGGGCAGCGCGCCCAATATCTCCTGGACCTTGGCCGGCGCGATATAGGCGGTGCGATAGCGGAACGTACCGCCGTCGCCGGCGCGGCCATCGTGCAATTCGTCGGGATGCAGGATCACGAACTGGCCGGGCCGCGAGGCGCGCGGGCTGCCGCGATAGTCGAAGCTCTGCACGCCGGCGAGGGTGACGCCGACGGCATAGGTGTCGTGGCGGTGCGGCGCGAAGGCGGCGCCGGAAAAGCAGGCTTCGATGCGCTCGACCTCGCCGGGAGCGCGGACGAGCCAATTGGGTTTGCGCGTTGCCGGCATGCTCCAGCCATACAGCATCGCGGCGCCGTGCGCGCTATTTCGCGGTCACGCGGCAAACGCATGGCCGGGCTCCCCTGCCCTAGCCGCCTAGGAGTACCGTTCTTCCTTCCACGGATCGCCTTGGTTGTGGTAGCCGCGGGTTTCCCAGAAGCCCGGCTTGTCCTCGGCGTGGAAGACCAGGCGCGTCACCCATTTGGCGCTCTTCCAGAAATACCAATCGGGGACGACGACGCGCACCGGTCCGCCATGGTCACGCGGGATCGGCCTCCCCTCCCAGGAATGCGCCAGCAGCACATTGGGGTCGGCGAAGACCTTGGTGCTGACATTGGTGGTGTAGCCGTCATAGGCGTGGAAGACGATGTGCCTCGCCTCCGGCTTGGGCTTGACCAGATCGAGCAGCGTCTTCGAGGCGACGCCGCGCCAGTGATTGTCGTAGCGGCTCCAGGCGGTGACGCAGTGGATGTCGCTGACGAAGTCTTCCTGCGGCAACGCCTGGAATTGTTCGAGCGTCAGCGCCACCGGGTTCTCGACCAGACCCATGACCTGCAGGCGCCACTTCTCGGGCTTGAAGTCGGGCTGGACGCCGAGATCGAGCACCGGCCAGTTCTTCACTTCCTTCTGCCCCGGCGGCAGGCGGTTGACGTG
Organism: uncultured Rhizobium sp.; assembly: GCA_964465935.1. Lineage (GTDB taxonomy): Bacteria > Pseudomonadota > Alphaproteobacteria > Micropepsales > Micropepsaceae > Rhizomicrobium. The sequence goes on along the minus strand of CAYXMO010000012.1, from coordinate 15,511 downwards.
CCCCAGGTCGGGGCGGCCGGTGATCAGGCGCCCCCGCGCCGCCCATTCCTGCTTGGAGCGGATCAGCTTGTCCTTGATCTTGCCGATCAGGCCGGGCGTGTCGTCGTCGCTCATGGCGGCACAATAGGCGAGCCGCCGCGCCCGGGCCAGCGCGCGTCTTGCACGGCGGGGGCGAGCCGATAGGATTGCCGCCGGCGAGCGTCGCGTTTGGAATTCGCCGCGGACAGCGGGCGGACGGCACACCATGGCGAAACCGACAACAGGCGAGCGAAAAGACAAAGCAAAAGCGTTTCTGAAATGGGCCATGATAACGATCCTGGTGCCGCTGGCGCTGATCGCGCTGGTCGGCGTCACCGGCGTCGTCACCATCGGCTTGTTTCCGCCCTATGTCTCGTCGCCGGCGGCGACCGCGATCGTGGATTCGACCGAGCGGGCGCGCAACGCGATCGAAGGGATGGGCGAGACGGTCCGGGGCTTCGACGACGACCTGAAGCGCGCGTCTGAAGACGACCTGCGCGCCTGCATCGCGCCCAAGGACCCCAAGATCGCGCCGCGCACCCCCGAGGTCTGCCTTGCCGAAGCGCTCAAGGCGGCGCGCACCAAGGCCGGGAAGTTCGAGACCGATCTCTACAAGACGCGCAACGAACTCAATGCCCGCCTGCCGACGCTGCGGCAGGCCGGCGATGCGTCGGACGGCTGGCTGTGGTCGTTCTTCGACGGATGCAAGCGGTTCCTCAAATGGCTCGGACCCACGGGTCTGGGCGCGGCGATCATCTTGCTCCTCGCGGGGTTCGTGGTGGTGCGCCGCTGGCGCGACGTGGAGGGCCAGATTTCGCTGAGCCTGCCTTTGGGCATCAAGGTCGATGCAAACAATATCCATGCCTATCGCGATGCGATAAAGGACGGCTACTACAGGCTCGACGAAAGGATATCGAAGACCTATCGCGAGAAGTTCGCCGAGAAAAATCTCGACAAGCTGTTCGGCGACGTGAAGGACGAGATCGACAAGACGTTCGGTTCGCTTCTCATCGATCTCAACAGCTTTGAGCACCGTTCGACGCTATATGTTCCGGGCTTTCTCGGCGAAGAACTGGTGCGGGCGACGGCCTATTTCGGCAAGAGCATGTCGAGCAGCAGCAGCGTCGTCGGCTCGCGCTTTTCGGTGCGCTACGGGATGATCGGCATGAGCTGGCGGCTGCGCCACGCTCTTTACAACCCCAAAGTCGCGTCGGCGCGGAACAATCTCATTCGCGCCTGGGGCTTCACCCGCAAGGAAGCCGTGGCGCGGGGAAACGGAACGCTGGCGATGGCGGCCTTCGTGATCCCGTCGGATGTTCAGGGCGCCGACCCCTTGGGCGTGATCTACCTGGAAGGCACCAAGGACAACGCCTTCGGCGATCCCAAAACGGGCGGCGCGGACGTCAACGGGTTCACGCCGGACGACGTCGCCATGGAAGCGATATGGGCCCTCATCGCGCCGCACCCGAGCGTGGTCAAGCTCGTCGCGAGTTTGAAGGCGCTGCGCGAGGAGCTGCGATGGGACGACAAAGTCATTCCCGAAACGGGCCGCTAGCCGGCGAGCAGCGGCGCCAGACGGGCTTCGTCGACGAAGCGGTAGGATTGCGGCGCCGTCACGCCCGCGCCGAACGCCTCGGCCAGCGCCATCGCGGCGGCAAAGCGCTGCGCCGCGCCCAGGACCAGGGCCACCGGATGGGAGGCGCCGCGCAGATAGGCGGCGTAGTCGGCGTGCAGCGGGTCGCTCCCGGGCACCAGGTCCTCCAGCTTGCCGGGCGCCGCATCCCGCAGCGCCACGATCATGACGAAGCCGGTCACGCGTCCGACCGGCAGCGTCTCGTAGATGAAGGCGCGGATGGGAAAGGCGCAGCGCGGCGGCCGCCGGCGAAACTCCAGCGTCTTGCGGCCCTCGTAGATCGCCTGCGCGTATTTGGGCTTAAGCGAGAGCAGCAGGGCGCGTTGCGGCATCGGGCGTCCACAGCAAGACCCGGTCGAAGCGATCGGCGCCATAGGACACCTGCGCGCCCGCCACCGGCACGAAACCGTTGCGCATGAAGAAATCGGCGGTGGCGTGGTCTTCGACGTTCACCGTCACCGCGACCTGATCGAGATCCTGATCGCGCCAGCGCTGCGCCAGGTGCCGCAGCAGGGCGCGGCCGATGCCGCGGCGGCGATATTGCGGACCGACCAGGAAGGTCGAAAGCTTGGCGCGATGCACGCCCTTGGGCGTCGAGATCGCCGCCGCACCGATGCTGCCGCCGACCATGGCGAGGTCGAGCGCGGCCTTGCCGCTCTCCACCGCGTCCAACCGCGTTTCGAGCCACTCCAGGCCGGAAGGATACAGGCGGTCGAGATCGGCCAGCATGTGCGTGACCGGTTCCCGGTCGGCGTGCCGATAGGGCCTGATCAGATGCGAAGCGGAGACTCTCAAACCGTCCATGGCCGACACTCTAAAATTATATGGGAATTTAGTCCAGACAGCGCAAGTGTCGAAAAATATCGTTATTTTACAGGTGTTTAGAGCCGCTTTTCGATCCCGCGCGCCTCTTGCGGACGACGCAGGCGCAGGACCTTGAGATGAGCGCTTCGCGGCTCGGCGATCAGCGCTTCATAGCGCTGGCGGCGGCTGGCATGGGTGCGCCACGCCCAGCGGATCGGGTGGTCCTTGTCGGTGAACCACTGGCTGAAGCGCTCGCGGTTGCCGGTGCCCGGCCACAACTCTTTGCGGTCGAGGGCGCGCAGGAGCGAGCGCCAGATCACGCGGCGCATGATCACGGCGCGCGTATAGTCGAGCCAGATCAGATGCGTGGCGCGGCCAAGAACCGACGGTCCGACGGCGGTGCCGTAATTGCCGTCCGACACCCAGGCGTCGCCGGCGAGCGCGGCGGCGACGCGGCGCTGGAATTCGGCGGGGTCGTGGCTGTTGAGGTCCTTCCAGCCGGCCTGCCAGTTGATGGCATCGAGCTCGACGAAGGGGATGCCCAGCGCAGCGGCGAGACCGCGCCCCAGCGTCGTCTTGCCCGCGCCCGATGTCCCGACAACCGCGATGCGCATTTGTGAGGCCATTACCCAGCCCGGATCACGGCGAGCGCGGCGCGCAATTGCACGAGGATACGCGCGCGGTCCTGCCGTGCGACGGCGGCGGCGAGGTCGTTGTTGAGCAGGATCGAACGGGTGCCGACATTGCCCGGACCGAGCACGCAGAGAAACACCGGCACGCGCTCGCGCACCTTGGCCGTGACCAGATCGACGAAGCGCTCGTCTTCGAGCGCAGCGTCGGGACCGACCAGGCTGAATACCAGGCCACGGCGGATGCGGAAATGCGCCGGAATGTTACTCTCGGTTTCCTGGAGCATGAAGCCCGAGCGGTCGGGCCGCCACGCGTCGCCGAGCGCCTCCGACTGCAGCCAATAACAGTAGAAGTCGCGGCAGACCTGCGGACGCGTTCCGTAGATGCCGCAGCCGCCGGGTGTTTTCCAATGCGGACACAGCGTGCCGCCGGGCTTGGCGAGCTCGCCGATCTCGAAAAAGCCGCAGCAGGCGTTGCATTCGCCGCAGCCGCGTCCCGGGACCAGCGCGACCATCGCCGTCAACCCTTGGCCCGCATCAGGCGCGCCTTGTCGCGCTGCCAGTCGCGCTGCTTTTCGGTCTCGCGCTTGTCGTGCAGCTTCTTGCCCTTGGCGACGCCGAGCTCGATCTTGGCGATGCCCTTGGGGTTGAAATAAAGGCGCAGCGGAATGAGCGTCATGCCTTCGCGCTGGATCGCCATCGCGAGCCGCGCCGCTTCGCGCTTGTGGACCAGGAGTTTGCGCTGGCGCTTGGGCTCATGGTTGAAGCGGCTCGCCTGGGTGTATTCGGGGATATAGGCGTTGACCAGGAACAGCTCGCCGTCCTTGGCGTAGGCGTAGGACTCCGAGATCGTCGACTTGCCGCCGCGCAGCGATTTGACTTCCGAGCCGACGAGCATGATCCCCGCCTCGAGCGTCTCGTCGATGGCGTAGGCGTAACGCGCCTTGCGGTTGTCCGCGACGATTTTTGTGCCGTCGTCTTTTTTCTTGGGCATATGTCGAAACTTGAAAAACAATCGTCATGGCCGGCCCTGTGCCGGCCATCCAGGATCACCTTGTAGCAGTAGTGATCCTGGGTCCCCGGGACAAGCCCGGGGATGACGGGGCTGAAACAGAGGAGCTTTACTGAATCCCCGCCGACTTCAGCGCGGCGTCGATCTGCTTGCGCGCGGCGTCGGTCGCGGCGACCAAGGGGAGACGGACTTCGTCCGAGCACAGGCCGAGGCGGCTGGCGGCGTATTTGACCGGCGCGGGGCTCGGCTCGCAGAACATCGCGTCGTGCAGCGGCATGAGCTGGTCCTGCAACTGCAAAGCGCGGTCGAACGCCCCCTGCATGCAGGCGTTCTGGAACTCGGCACAGAGCTTGGGCGCGACGTTCGCGGTCACCGAGATGCAGCCATGGCCGCCATGCGCCATATAGCCGAGCGCGGTGCCGTCCTCGCCCGAGATCAGGCGCCAGTCCTTGCCGCAGGCGGCGCGCTCGCGGGTCGGGCGCATCAGGTTCGCGGTCGCATCCTTGACGCCGACGACGCTCTTGATCTTGGCGAGACGGCCCATGGTCTCGACCGAGATCTCGACGATGGCGCGGCCGGGGATGTTGTAGAGCAGGATCGGGATGTCCACCGCCTCGGCGATCGCGGCGTAGTGGCGGTAGAGGCCTTCCTGGCTGGGCTTGTTGTAGTAGCCGGTGACCGAGAGCACCGCGTCGGCACCGACCTTCTTGGCGAACTTGGTCAGCGAGATCGCTTCGGCGGTGGAATTGGAGCCGGCGCCGGCGATGACGGGGACGCGGCCATTGGCTTCCTCGACGCAGATCTCGACCACGCGCATGTGCTCTTCGTGGCTGAGCGTGGGCGATTCGCCGGTGGTGCCGCAGGGGACGAGCCCGTGGCTGCCCTGCGCGATCTGCCAGTTCACCAGCTTGCGGAACGCGGCTTCGTCGACCTTGCCGCCCTTCAGCGGGGTGATGAGGGCGGGGATGGAGCCTTTGATATTCTCGCGCGCGAACGCCATGACGGGCCTGACGATGGTTGTTGGGCGCAAACTACAGGGGTGCGTGTGGGGGCGGCAAGGCATTGCTCCCATGCGTTTCTTCTCCCCGCTGCGCGGGGGCGAGGGGAATTGGGAAGGGAACCGGTTTTTGTTGCCGGCGTATCCCAAGGGTCTCTTTCTCGCCACATGGCTGTGGACCCTTGGGATTGGTAGTTTCACCGCATATCGAAAAGCGATTCTCGCACATGACGCTCCGCCGCGCCGCCCTGTTCCTGATCGGCACCTCGCTGGCCGCCTTCGCCGCCTATGCCCAGACCACCCTGCCGGGCGGACTGACGCAGCTGGGCAACGTCATCATGATGCAGCCGATCCCCGACGGCTCGACCGATACCGGCATCACCCCGGACCGCGAGCGGCGGCCCAGCCCCGTCCACACGCTGAGCGCCGGCGATCACGACCTCTTCACCCGCGCCTTCGACGCCGCCGACCGCGGCGACTGGATCGCGGCCAAGGGTCTGGCGGCCCAAGGCCATGACGGCAGCGCGACGCGGCTCATCACTTGGCGCTATGTCCTGGACAAGAACAGCGGCGCCTCGTTCGCCGAGATCGACGGCTTCCTCAAGAACAATCCCAACTGGCCGCTGCGCGACACCATCCTGGCGCGGGCGGAAGCCGCGATGGACCCCATAACGGCACCGGCGGCAGTGCTGGGCTGGTTCGGCGGGCGCACCCCGGTGACCGGCATCGGCATGATCCGGCTGGGCGATGCGATGCTGGCGAGCGGGCGGGCCGATGCCGGGCGCGACATGGTGCGGCGCGGCTGGATCAGCGGCACTTTCACGCCCGAGCAGGAGCTGGCGATCGTGCAGAAGGACGGCGGGCTGTTCTCGCCCGAGGTCGACCGCGCGCGGCTGAGCAATTTGATCTCCAAGGACGACGCGGCGGCGGCCGGGCGCGAGCTGTCGCGGGTCGACGACGACACCCAGAAGCTGGGCAAGGCGCGGCTGGCGTTCCGCGGCGGCCGCGCCGCCGGCGAGCGGCTGGCCAATGCCCTGCCCGGCACGGTCTCGAACGATCCCGACCTGCTGTTCGACTGGGCGCGTGCGGTGCGGCGCGCCGGCGACAATTCGACCGCCGCGTCGCTGCTGGAGCGCGCCTCGATGAAAAGCTTCGCGGCGGCGCATCCCGCCCGCTGGTGGAACGAGGTCAACGTGCTGCTGCGCGGGCTCTTGGCCGGCGGCGAGGCGCGCACCGCCTATCGCCTGGTCTCCGACACCGGGCTGACGACGGGCAACGAGTTTTCCGACGCCGAATTCCTCGCCGGCTGGATCGCGCTGCGCAAGCTGAACGACACCAATGCGGCGCTGCTGCACTTCAAGAAGCTGGAAGCGGGGGTGTCGCGCCCCATCAGCCTGGCGCGGGCGCGCTATTGGAAGGGCCGCGTGTTCGAGGCCAAGGGCGACCCGGTCGGTGCCTCGACCCAGTACAAGCTGGCAGCGCAGTCGCCGGAAAGCTTCTACGGCCAGATGGGATTGGCGCGCAGCGACGCGGCGCCGCTGCTGCACGTCAACGACACGGTGCTGGACGCCAGTTCCGTGGCGGCGGATTTCGAGAAGGACGATTTGGTCAAGGCGATGCGGGTGCTTGCCGATCTTGGCCAGGTGAACCTGCTGCGCACCTTTGCGCTGCGCGAGGAGGAGCTGCATGGCGAGCCGGCGCGGGTGAAGTATCTGGCGCAGACCCTGACCGACCTCGGCTTCCGCGAAGTCGCTGTGCGGGTGGCCAAGGGCGCGAGCTATGCCGGCACGACGTTCCTCGCCTTCACCCATCCGGTAATCGCGCTGCCGGCCTATCCGGGCGCCAGCGCCGGACCGGAACCGGCCTATGTGCTGGGCCTGATCCGCCAGGAGACCGAGTTCGACCCTTCCGCCGTGAGCAAAGCCGGCGCCATGGGCCTGATGCAGATGATGCCGGGATCGGCGCGGACCGCGGCGGCGCGGGCCGGACTGCAATACCGGCCCAACGACCTGATCGGCGATCCCAGCTACAACATCCAGCTCGGCATGGTGGAGTTCCAGGGCGACGTGCTCGATTTCAACGGCTCGCTGGTGCTGGCGATCGCCGCCTATAATGCGGGGCCGGGCAATGTGAAGAAATGGATCGCGGCCAATGGCGATCCCAGGAGCCCGTCGACCGATCCGATCGACTGGATCGAGATGATCCCGTTCAACGAGACGCGCAACTACGTGATGCGGGTGCTGGAGAATGCGCAGATCTACCGCAACCGGCTGGCGGGACGCGATACGCCGTCGCGGATCCTGAACGATCTCTACGCGCCGCTGCCGCCGCAGGTGAAGCCGGTGCAGGCGTTTCCGAACTGACGTGAACTAACCCGCCGGGAGATTGCGCACGCGCACGACGAGGTCCGCCTGCGACCCGGCACCGGTCTTGCGGTAGACGCCCTTCAGCAGAAAGCGAACCGCGCTCATGCTGACGCCGCGGCGCGCCGCGAAGTCGGCGAGGCTGCCGCCGGCCGCAAGCGCCGCCGTGAGCCGGGCTTCCGCCGGCGTCAATCCGAACCAGGCCCGGAGGCGATCGATTTCGAGCAACGGCGCCGTGTTGCCGACCCCGATGGAAAGGACGATGCCCATGCCTTCGATCGGCCCGGCAAGAGTGCGGGCGATCTGCGTCGGCAGGCGGGCGCCGAGGACGGCAAGACTGCGTCCGTCCGCATGACGGATCTGAAACGCGGCGCTGGTCGATGCCTGGGAGGCGGCGAGTTCGGCGAGGCGGGCTTGCGCCAGCGGATCGCGAAACCCGAATTGGCCATGGTCGATTTTCAGCCAGCCCTCCTCGCCCAAGGCCAGGAGTTTGGCGTTCGTCGTCACGACGCCAAGACCGGGCGTCAGCATCACAATGGCGACGGGTGCGCGCTCGAGCGCGAGTTCGGCGGCCGCCGCGCGCAGACTGACCTCGCCGAGCGCGCGGCTGATGCGCACCGCGCGCTGAAGGTGCGGTGCCAGGAGCCGCAGCCCGCGCTTCAACAGCGTCAGGTCGTGGTCGGGCGGCCCCGGCATCAGAAGGCCCAGACGCTCCGGGCCGCGCCGGTCGAGCACCATGCCGACCGCGATTTCCATGCGCCAGGTCTTCAGGAAGCTCTGATAGAAATCGTCGCGCGTGTGCTCGTCGCGCGGCATGATCTCGTCCGTCTCGAACACGCGGCCGACCGGCTGCGGTGCGATGCGCCGCGACCACGGCGTTCGGCCGATGAAGGCGGAGAGATAGATCTGCCGCGCGAACGGCACCAGGCCCGCGGCACCGACGAAATGACCGCCCGGCGGCTTGAGCTTTTCCCAGAGTAGCAGGACCACTTCCCAGTCGGGCGGTCCCAGCACGCTGGCGAGCTGGAACAGCGTGTCGTCCCAGCGCTCGGGATCGATCGCGCATTCGTAGATGCGCCCGATCAGATCGCTCAGAATGCCCCATTCGCGCGCGTTGGCGCCGAACGCGGCGAGCGACAGCCGGTTGTCCGCGTCGAGGCGTGATGCCAAAGCCGTTTCCGAATTGTCCCCCGCTCGGAAAATAGGCCCTTCCTATCCATTTGGATAGCGCGGCGAGCGCCGAACCGCCCCAGCCTGCGGCCTGCTTCGTGTGGGAAGGACCCGTGTCATGAGCATCGCGGACAAAACGTGGCGGGCGCTGGCGATCGGCGCTTTGATCGCCATCGGCATGGCCTCTGCCGCCAAAGCCAACCTCAGTGGCAGCACACCGGCCCCAAGCCCCAATTCCGGCCAAGACAGCGCGCCTCTGCGAATGGCTCAGATGCGGGGTGCGCCGACGACCCATTGGGACCTAAAGCCAGGATACTACCGCATTCGCGCGATGGAATCGCAGATGTGTGCCGGGCACAAAGCCGAGAGCTGGCCGCAGGCCGATCATTTCGTGCTGATGCCGTGCGAACATACAGACAATCTGGCGCTCTACGTCGCGATAATCCCCAGTGGCGCAGTTCAAGGAGCCTTCACCATCAGGCCGTATGGCGGCCCCGGCGATACATCCGCTCGCATGCTCTCATGCGCGACGGTCGCCCGCGGCGTCATCGTCGGTGCGCCGCGTGTTGACATCCACCCATGCGATTTCATGGGCCGGGGTGCCACAAGGTCTTGGTGCTTTGTCGGCGGCGCCGATCAGTTGTTCTGGATCGGATATATCGAACAAGGCATCCACGACACGGGCGCGAACATCGGCAGCTTTAAGTTGGACGGTCATGGGCAGCCGGAACCTGAGGGCCACTTGTGGGATGTCCGCGACCACGGCCGGGATCCGGGCACCGACATTCTTATCTGGGGCAGCCCCAATTCCAGCAGCATGGCAAATGAAGCGTTCGAACTGCTCTACGACCGCCCATTGGACACGACCGACGATCTGGCGTGCCTGCCTCACTGAACGGACGCGCGCTTCCGAAATTTCTCCCTGCATGGAGACCATCATGCGAAAGATCGCCATCACCGCGCTCGCTCTCGCGGGCGTCGCCGCCGCGCCCGCCTTTGCGAACCCACCCGCCCAAATCGGCTATGGCCAGGTGTACGGAACCATCGCGCCCGGGCCATGTCCGCAGACGGTGACCTTCGCGTTCCTGGCCGCCAGTCAGCCGCCCAACCCCGATACGGTCACCTATCGCTTCTTGCGTTCCGACGGCGCGATGTCGGCGACCTATACGACGACCTTGGGCCCTTCGCCGTCGTCCGACCCTAGTGGCCACGCGCAGTTCCTCCGCCCTTGGCAAAACACGATCGGTTACCAATGGAAGCTCGGCGGCCCGGGCCTGCCCGGCTACAGCGGCTGGGTGGAAGTCGAGCTGTTGACGCCGCAGCACCTGGTGTCGGCGCCGGTGAATTTCACCGTTACGTGCCTGCCCAGTTAAGCCAATCCCAAAGGCGGGACGTGGCGAACAAGGAGGAATTGCGCATGTTCAAATCGCTGATGCTTTCGACCCTGCTGGCGCTGTCCACCGCTGCGCTGGCGCAGGCCGCCGGTGCGCCGGCCCCGTCCCAGACGATTTCGAGCGGACCGGCGAAATACGATGCGCCGGCGCCGGCGGTCACGCCACCGGCGACCACGACGGGCATCCAGGACGACTCGATGCCTTGCGTGACGAAACCGGTTCACGACAAATGGAAACCGGCGGCCCATGGCGGCAAACCGGCGCCGGCGATCTGCAAGCCGGGACCGGCTCCGACCCAATGAACGACGCGGCGCCCGGCGGCGCCAACCGTCGCAGGCCCTTCCCATGGGGAAGACAATGCGAAGCGTCGGGCGCTTGCTGGCCTCAACTCAACGGAAAATCGACAGCCACTCGCGGGCGAGGCGCTGGGCTTCGGCGATCTGGCTGGTGTTCATCTCCTTGGAGATGGACGCCCGCCACGACTTGGCCTCGTCGCTGCCGCGCAGGGCCGCCAGGTTGAACCATTTGTGGGCGGCGACGAAATCGACGCCGACCCCCTGCCCCGTCGAGTACGCAAGCCCCAGATTGTACATCGCGTCCGGACGACCGCTCTTCGCGTCGTTCTCGAACTGCGCCAGGGCATCGATATCTATGCACGCCATGACACTGTTCCTCGTCTGCTTCCCTCTGGCGGTCCAGGAATATCCCTTCGCGCTATGGGGATCGTGACGGGGAACGGATGAATGCAGGGTTAACGCGATTAACCCTGATATTCATACACCGTTAAGAATTGGCGAACCGCCGGTACCGTCGCTCCGTACACGGAATGATGCCGGGCGCGGCGGCAACAAAAAAACCGCGCCGAGGCGCGGTTCGAGGTCTTCGGGCGGGCTTGGCCGCGGCCTGTTGGACGAGGAAATGTCCGAGCCGCGGCCTTTGCCTTCGCAAACGGCACACCGATCTTTTCAAACCGGAAGCGCCGCAAGCGACGACGTCGACCGAGTCGACGCCGACGTTACTTCTTCTTCTTCGCCTTCTTGGTCTTCTTCTTGGCGGTCTTCTTCTTGGCTTTCTTCTTGGCTGCCATCGGCATGAGAGCTAACTCCTTTAACGTTCCGTTCGGGTCGGACGAATCGTTCGCCCCCCAAAACACGAGCAATATGAGTGACTTGCAATTTAGAATGCAATACGTGCGGGGGTCCGGCGAAAATCGGGTTTTGCAAAAAGTTCATCTAACGCCCATTTCATCGGCATTAGATTGATCGATCCGTATACGGACGGAGTGCGGCGAGATTCCGCGCTGTCAAGGCCGATTTCGCGAAATTGTGCGAATCACCCTTCGCCGGGCAAACCGAGTCGCGTCTTGAGCAGCGCGTTGACGACGCCCGGATTGGCTTTGCCGCCGGTCTGTTTCATCACCTGGCCGACGAACCACGACGCCATTTTCGGTTTTGCCTTCACCTCTTCGACCTTGTCGGGGTTGGCGGCGATGACGGCGTCGATCGCCTTCTCGATCGCGGAGGTGTCGGTGACCTGTTTCAAGCTGCGCGCCTCGACGATCGCGTCCGGATCGCCGCCTTCGCTCCATACGATGTCGAGGAGATCCTTCGCGATCTTGCCGCTGATCGTGTTGGCCGCGACCATCTTGACGATGGCGGCGTTGGCCTTGGCGTTCACCGGGCCGTCGGCGATGGCGAGGCCGCTGCGGTTGAGGCGGCCGAAATATTCGTTGTTCAGCCAGTTGGCGGCGGCCTTGGCGTCGAGGCCCTCGCCCAGCATCGCCTCGAAATAGTCGGCGGATTCCTTCTCGGCGACCAGCACGCCGGCGTCGTAGGCGGGCAGTCCGGCCTTGATAAACCTGGCTTTTTTCTCGTCCGGCAGCTCGGGCAGCGAGGCCGCGATGGCGTCGACGAAGGCCTGATCCAGCACCAGGGGCATCAGGTCGGGATCGGGAAAATACCTATAGTCGTGGGCGTCTTCCTTGGAGCGCATCGAGCGCGTCTCGCCGCTGCGGGAGTCGTAAAGCCGCGTTTCCTGGCGGATCGTGCCGCCGTCTTCGAGGATATCGACCTGACGGCGCGCCTCGAACTCCACCGCCGCGGCGACGAAACGCATCGAGTTGACGTTCTTGATCTCGCAGCGCGTGCCCAGATGCCGGAAGTCGCCATCGGCGCGGAATTTGGCGTAGCCGCCTTCGCGGCAGACCGAGACGTTGACGTCGGCACGCATCGAGCCTTCGTCCATGTTGCCGTCGCAGGTGCCGAGGTAGCGCAGGATGGCGCGCAGCTTTTTCAGGAACGCCGCCGCTTCCTCAGCTCCGCGCATATGCGGCTTCGACACGATCTCCATCAGCGCGACGCCGGAGCGGTTGAGGTCGACATAGGAATGATCGGGATGCTGGTCGTGCAGGCTCTTGCCGGCGTCCTGCTCCATGTGCAGGCGCTCGATCCCGACCTTGATGGTCTCGTCCTTCATGTCGAGCAGGATCTCGCCCTCGCCGACGATCGGGCTCTTGTACTGGCTGATCTGATAGCCCTGCGGCAGGTCGGGATAGAAGTAGTTCTTGCGGTCGAACACGCTGGTCAGGTTGATCTGGGCTTTGAGGCCCAGCCCCGTGCGCACCGCCTGCTCGACGCATTTGGCGTTGATGACGGGCAGCATGCCGGGCAGGCCGGCGTCGATGAAGGAGACCTGGCTGTTGGGCTCGGCCCCGAAAGCGGTGGCGGCGCCGGAGAAGAGTTTGGACTCCGAGAGTATCTGGGCATGGACTTCCATGCCGACCACGATCTCCCAATTGCCGGTGCTGCCTTTGATGAGCTGGCTCATGCGGCTCTCCACCACTGGGTGGGTTTTGCGTTGAAGCCGGACGCCGTTTCGATGGCGCGCGCGGCTTTGAGAACCGTCGCTTCGTCGAACGCCTTGCCGATGAGCTGCAGGCCGAGCGGCAGGCCGCTGGCGGTGAGGCCCGCCGGCACCGAGATGCCGGGAAGCCCGGCGAGGTTCACGGTCACGGTGAAGATATCGTTCAAATACATTTCGAGCGGATCGGCGGTCTTCTCGCCGACGCCGAAGGCCGGGCCGGGGGTCGCGGGCGTCAGCAGCACGTCGCACGTCTTATAAGCTTCGGTGAAGTCGCGCAGGATCAGGGTACGCAGCTTCTGGGCCCGGGCGTAGTAGGCGTCGTAATAACCGGACGACAGCACATAGGTGCCGATCAGGATGCGGCGCTGGACTTCCTTGCCGAAACCCTCGGCGCGGGACTTTTCGTAGAGGTCGGTGATGTCCTTGGCCCCGGCGGCGCGGTGGCCGTAGCGCACCCCGTCATAGCGGGCGAGGTTGGAGGAGGCTTCCGCCGGCGCGACTATATAATAAGTGGGCAGCGCGTATTTGGTGTGGGGCAGCGAGACGTCCACGATCTCAGCGCCCTGGGATTTCAGCCAGTCGATGCCCTTGGTCCAGAGTTCCTCGATCTCCGGCGGCATGTTGTCGATGCGGTATTCCTTGGGGATGCCGACCTTGAGGCCTTTGACCCCGTCTTCCAGGGTCGCCTCGTAGTCGGGGACGGGGATGTCGACACTGGTCGAGTCCTTGGGGTCGACGCTGGCCATGTGACGCATCAGGATCGCGGCATCGCGCACCGTGCGGGTCATCGGACCGGCCTGGTCGAGCGACGAAGCGAAGGCGACGATGCCGAAACGCGAGCAGCGGCCGTAAGTCGGCTTGAGGCCGACCGTGCCGGTGACGGCTGCGGGCTGGCGGATCGAGCCGCCCGTGTCGGTGCCGGTGGCGGCGAGGCACAGATTGCCCGACACCGCGGCGGCCGAACCGCCCGACGAGCCGCCGGGCACCAGGTTGGCGTTGGAATTGCGCGCCCGCCACGGATTGAACACCGGACCGAAAGCCGAGGTCTCGTTCGACGAGCCCATCGCGAACTCGTCCATGTTGGTCTTGCCCAGCATGACGGCGCCGGCGTCCCACAGATTCTGCGACACGGTGGATTCGTACGGCGGCACGAAGTTGCCGAGGATCTTGCTGCCGGCGGTGGTCTTGACGCCCTTGGTGCAGAACAGATCCTTGATCGCGAGCGGCAGGCCTTCGAGCGGGCGCGCGGTGCCGGCGGCGATGCGGGCGTCGGAAGCCGCGGCCATGGCGAGGGCGCGGTCCGGTGTCTCGGTCACGAAGGCGTTGAGCGGGCGCGCGTCGGCGACGGCCTTGACGAAGGCGCTCGTCAGCTCCTTCGACGAAATCTTCTTCGCGGCGACGGCGTCGCGCGCGTCGGCGAGCGTGAAATCAGTGAGCGCGGCGGGCAGCGGCATTATTCGACCACCTTGGGCACGACGAAGAAATTGTCTTCGCCGCCCGGCGCGTTGGCCATCAGGGCGGCCGCGTTGCCGCCATCGGTGACCTTGTCCTCGCGCATCTTCAGGCGCTGTTCGACCACGCTGGTCATGGGGGCAATGCCGTCGACGTCCACTTCGTTCAGCTGCTCGACCCAGGTGAAGATGCCGTTGAGCTCGCCGACCATGGGCTCGACCCGCGCCTCGTCGAGGGCGAGGCGGGCGAGCTTGGCGATGCGGCGAACGTCGTCCTTGCCGACGGTCATGGGGGACCTTATGTCTTGGAAAACAACGGTCTTGCTAGCAAGCTGAAGGGCCAGCGGCAAGCATCTGAAGCGGAATTGCGGCCATGTCGCTCGGCATAACGGGGATCGACCACGTCCAGATCGCGGTGCCGCGCGCGCTGGAGGCGGACTGCCTCAAATTCTACCGCGAGGTCTTCGCCTTCCCGGAGCTGGAGAAGCCGCCGGAGCTGAAGGCGCGCGGCGGGGCGTGGTTCAAGGTCGGGACGCTGCAGATGCATATCGGGGTGGACCCCGAGGGCAGCCCGCGCAGCAAGCGGCACATCTGTTTCCTGACCGGCGACCTGGCGGCGGCGAAAGCCGCGGTGCTGGGGCACGGCATCGCCATCGAGGAGGAGAGTGTGGCTGAGGGGCTGAGCCGCTTCTTCGTCCGCGACCCGGCGGGGAACAGAATCGAGATCGGGCAGCGGTGAGCGCGGAGGTCGCAAGCCGCGCAACCTCTCCCGCTTGCGGGAGAGGTCGGAAATGCGAAGCATTTCCGGGTGAGGGCGCGGGTGCGGGGCGGCTTTCCCTCACCCGTCTCGCTTCGCGAGCCGACCTCTCCCGCAAGCGGGAGAGGTAGCCGGTGGCCATCGTCTCCATCGAAGACCTCAAAACCGCGCTGGCACCGGGCGCCCGCCTGCTTGGGCTCGATCTGGGCGAGAAGACCATCGGGCTGGCGCTGTCGGATACGCGGGCGACGGTGGCGACACCGATGGAGACGCTGGCGCGCGGCAAGTTCTCCGCCGATGCGGCGAAGATCGAGGAGATCGTCGCCAAGCAGGGCGTCGGCGCCCTGGTGGTCGGCCTGCCGCTCAACATGGACGGGACGGACGGACCGAGCGCGCAATCGGCGCGGGCGTTCGCGCGCAA
>CAYXMO010000011.1:0-29254 GCA_964465935.1 uncultured Rhizobium sp. | reverse complement strand
TGATCGAGAGCAGCAACCCGAAGATCTACGGCATGGACGACGCGACCCTCGCCTATGTCCAATATCTCTATCAAATTGCGGCTGTGGGATGACAGCGTTGTAATCGGGCACGGCGCCGGTTACGCGTATAACGCCGCCGCGCCAACACGGAGATCGTCCATGCAGATTTTTCGCTCACTGCTGCTCGCCGGCTCCGCTGCCGTGCTTCTGGCGGCCAGCACCACCGCGTCACCCGGCTATCACCTGCTCAAAAGCGTCACGCTGGGCGGCGACACGTTCTGGGACGCGATCACGCTCGACGCCGCGAACCACCACATCTTCATCACCCATGGCAGCCACGTCGTCGCCGTGGACAGCCGCAGCTACGCCGCCGCCGGCGACATCCCCGGCGTGACGGGGGCGCACCAGGTCGCCGTGACGCCGGCCAAGGGTTTCGCCACCTCCGGCATGACCAACGCCGTCGTCGTGTTCGATCCCAGGACGCTGAACGTCACCGGCACGATTTCCGTCGGCACGCGGCCGGACGGCATCGTCTACGATCCCAAGACGCGCCGCGTCTTCACCTTCAACGCCGGCAGCAAGGATGCGACCGCGATCGACGTCGCCTCGGGCACCGTCGACGGCACCGTGCCGCTGGGCGGCAAGCCGGAATTCGCCGTCGCCGACGGCGCCGGGCATATCTTCGACAACATCGAGGACACCTCCGAGATCGTCGAAATCGACGCCAAGACGATGGCGGTGATGGTCCGCTGGAAGCTGGCGCCCTGCGAAAGCCCGTCCGGCATCGCACTCGACAAGGCGCATGCGCGGCTGTTCGTCGCCTGCGAGAACCAGATGATGGCAGTGGTGAACGCCAAGACCGGCGCCGTCGTCACCACCGTGCCGACCGGCAAAGGCGCCGACGGCGCCGCCTACGACCCCGGCACCCGCACGATCTTCATCCCCAACGGCGAAGGCAAGCTCAGCGTCATCCACCAGGACTCGCCGGACAAATACCGTCTGGTCGAGAACGCCGCCACGCAGTTCGGCGCCCGCACCATCGAGATCGATCCCAGGACGCACCGCGTCTTCACCGCGACCGCCGATCTGACGCCCGATCCGGGCCAGCGGCCGCCCTACAAGATGACGCCGGGCAGCTTCCGCCTGCTCGTCTACGGCCGTTAAGTCGCTGTCGCTTCGCGGGGGTGATTGCCGGCACGCTGCGGCAGCACCAGAACGAGCACGACGATCACCGCCGCCAGCACCGCCGAGGCCAGCGGCCGGCTGAAGGCGAGCCCGCCCTTGGCCAGCGGCTTGTCGAGATAGTCGCCGACCGTGGCGCCCAGCGGCCGCGTCAGAATGAACGCCGCCCAGAACAGCGCGACGTGCGACAGCCGCGTCCAGTAGTAGAGCGCCGCGACCACCGCCAGCACGGCGCCGAACAGCAGCGCGCCGCCGTCATAGCCGAGCCCCGAATCCGCCGCCCAATCGCCCAGCGCCGTGCCCAGCGTCTGCGAGAAGGTGATCGTGATCCAGTAGAAGGTCTCGACCCGCGGTGTGCTCACTGTCTGCACCGAGACCGTGCCTTCGGCGAAATACCACAGCGACAGCGACGCCATGACGAGCGCGAACAGCAGGATCGAGCCGCCGGGATAGCCGATCCCC
This sequence comes from uncultured Rhizobium sp., assembly GCA_964465935.1. Lineage (GTDB taxonomy): Bacteria > Pseudomonadota > Alphaproteobacteria > Micropepsales > Micropepsaceae > Rhizomicrobium. The sequence goes on along the minus strand of CAYXMO010000011.1, from coordinate 27,610 downwards.
AGCGAGCGCGTCGAAAAATCGGCCAGCGTGGTGCCGATCATGGTCGAGGCGACGATGGTGGCCCAATAGAGCAGCGGATGGAATTTCCTGGCGGCGATCTGCGCGATCAGAAGAACGGCGAACGGCACGAGGATCAGCCCCGTCCCCAGCAGGTAGCCGTAGCCTGTGGCGGCGCTGGTGGTCTCGCCGAGCCAGCTCATGGTGATCGAGTCGCCGCCGGTCTCGCCCAGCGTGGTCGCGAGGATCTTCACGATCCAGAAGCCCAGCGTGACGGCGGGCACTTTGCTCAAAGCGGAGGAATTGGTCATAGGCACCTGAATTGCGGACGGATGGCGGGAGACTGGAGCATCGCGAGCCTTTCCTGAACCCGCGATGAACGGCAGTCAGAAGGTGAATAGCAACGCCGCATACCACGACAGCTGGTTGGTCGCATCGGCGTTCTGGATGCCGCGCCCCACCGATCCCAGCAGATGGAGATTCTCGCGCAGGTCATACGTCGCGCCGACGCCGACGCCGGTGCTCGCCAGCCCGCCGACGCTGTCCGCCGTCTGGTGATAGACCTCGGCGCCGATCTGCAGCGACGGCGTGATCTGGTTGGTTACCGTCCAGCCGAGCTGGCAGAAATTTTGGCTGCCGCCGCCGTTGTTGAGCGTGCAGCCGCCGCCGCCGAACGTGCTCCAATTGCCCCAGCTGCGCCCGATCCACAGCGGCAGCAGCAGCGAGACATGGCGCTCGCCCACCGCATCCGATCCGGCGGGAAGGAAGACACGTGGAAAGAACGCGACGTCGACGCCGACATCGTCCTGGTGCAGGAATTTGTACTTCGCGGCGAGTTCGATATTGCCGAGGGTCGCCGTTGCCGGCCCGCCCTTAGGATCGTCCCACGCCAGCGGGAGCACGGCGGTGAGCTGAAGATCGGGCGCCGCGCCGTAGTTGAAATCGATGCCGCCGGCCCCGCCCGATCCGTCGATGGCCGTGCCGCCGCCGGCAAAGAGATAGATCTCGTAATGCCCCAGATCGGTCGGTTCCGGATCGTCGGTGACGTAAGGCGGCCCAGCGAAAGCGGAGCGCGCGAACAGCATCAAAGCCAGTGGGACGAGATAGAGCCGCTTCACGCGAACGCATCCTTCACCGGCGGACGCGTCAGCCAGTAAAGCAGCAGTCCCGCCGCCGTCACGCCAACGGCGCCCTCCGCCACATTGCCGGCGGCGAGCTGAACGATGTCGCTCAATCCGTTGACCGCGAAGATCGCGCAGGCGAGCCATCGGCCCCATGGCCGGCGCGCGAAACAGCCGAAGCTCGCCGCCGTCATCACCAACCCCAGCAGCACGAAGCCCGGCCCCAGCCACGCCCGATACGGCATCAGCAGCGCGCGCCGCGCTTCGTAGAGGCTCCACAACACCTGCGCCACGCTGTCCGGCCATAACAGGGCCGTCCCGACGCCGAGCGTGACAAGCGCTGCGAACCCGAAGAACAGGCCGAGCAGGAACGGCGTGGCGCGGCTCAAGATTTCACCGGCCGGATCGCGCGCGTGCCGTCCCATTTCGCCGCGGCCTCACGGATGCGTTCGAAGAACGCGCCCTTGGCTCCCGAGATATCCGAAACCTCGATCACCGTGCCGGGATGGGTCTCGGTGTCGAAATAGACGAAGCGCCCGTCCGGCCCGCCGATCTGACCCTCCTGCCCTATCCTGAAGCCGAGCGAAACGAAGCGGTCGAAATCGGCCTGGTAGTCGCGCGTCCAATACGACATGTGCTGCAGGCCCTCGCGCCCGCTGTCGAGGAAATCGCGATACATGCTGGGGGCGTCGTTGCGCTGCTGGATCAGCTCGATCTGCAGATCGCCGGTGTTGGCGAGCGCGATGCTGACTTCGGCATCCGACGGCGCGCCGCGATAGCGGAACCAGTCCATTTTGACGCGCTCGATATAGTAGAACGGCCCGACACCCAGCACCTCCGTCCAATGCTTCATCGCAGCCTCGATGTCGCGTACGACATAGCCGTTCTGGCAGACCTTCCCGAAAATCCGGCTCATTTTGCCTCCTGCCGGGCGAGCTTAGGCGACCGGCGGTTTTTGCGCATCTTGGACTGTTGATTTGTTCCCAAGCGTCATTATGTAAGCACTAACGGACCTCGGAGGGGACGATGACCTGGCTCAAAACCGCCGGCGCGGTGCTCGCGCTCGCTCTGGGGTATGCAGCGCCCGCCGCCGCGGATACGGCCGCGGCCGACAGCTTCACCACCGACCTCTTCCACCGTTCCGGCCTGCCCGGGCTGGCCGTCGCTGAGATCGCGGACGGCCGCACCGTCTATGCCCGCGGCTTCGGCGACGACGGCAAGGGCGGCGCCGTCACCCCCGACACGCCGTTCATCCTGGGCTCGACCTCCAAAGCGTTCACCGCGCTTGCCATCCTGCAATTGAGCGAAGCCGGGCGCCTCAGGCTCGACGATCCCGCGGCACGCTATCTGCCCGGCTTCCTGCACGGCAGCGACGCGGCGCACCGCATCACCTTGCGCATGCTGCTGAACCAGGTCAGCGGCATCAGCCACGAAGCCGGCGACCAGCCGGTGGTCGAGGCCGGCGAACGCGGCCCCGGCGCGATCCGCCATTGGGCGCTGGCGCTGGACGGCGGCGCGCTCAAACGCGAACCCGGCGCGTCCTACGAGTACAGCAACGCCAACTACGTCGTGCTCGGCGCCATCGTCGAAGCGGTCAGCGGCCAGACTTATGCCGCCTATCTGCGCGACCACATCTTCCAGCCGCTCGGCATGACGCACAGCCGCGCCTTCGAAGCCGGCGACTTGGCGCGCGGACATAAGCAGTTTCTCGGCATCGGCTACGTTTCGGACCTGCCCTACCCCGACAGCTTCGTGCCGGCCGGCTTCATCGTCTCCACCGCCAGCGACCTGACCAAATACATCGCGGCGCAGATGCCCGGCTCGCCCGACGCACGCAAGCTCGGCCTCTCCGACGCCGGCATCGCGCTCTGGCACAAGGGCGCGGTCGCCATGGATCCCGAGGGCAAGGCGCATTACGCGATGGGCTGGGTCACCGACAGCTTCAACGGCCTGCCCGTCGTCTTCCACAATGGCGACACCGGCGTATTCTCCTCCGAATTCGCCATGGACATGAACCACCGCCGCGCCGTCATCGTGCTTGCGAACGGCAGCTATTGGCTCGCGGGCGAATACCTGCACGAGCTCACTTCGGGCATCCTCAACCGCGAAGCGGGCCACGCGCCGCGCGACGACAGCGGCATCCATCGTCTGATCCTGATCATCTGGCTCGCGATATTGGCGGTGCCGCTGATCCAGCTTGTGGCGCTGCGGCTGATGCGCCGTCGCAAAGCGAGCCTGCTCGGCCGCCTCTGGCCGCTGGCGCTGCATGCCGCCGCCGCGGCGGGATTGCTGGTCGCGCTGCCGCGCCTGTTCTTCGGCATCCCGTTCGCCGAGCTGTTCACCTCGTTCCCCGACCTGGCGGCGGCGGCGATCCTGAGCGGCATCGCGGCGGCGTTCGCCATCGTCCAGGCGATCCGCGCTCAACCCAGGGACAGCGCTTCGCCTCTGAGCACCGCATCGGCGGCCGGCGTGTAGCCGCCGCCCGCTTCGTGCAGCACCAGCCCCGCCAGCATCGCGAGCGGCGCGCGCGACGCCTTTTTCACCTGGATGACGACTCGCTTGGCCGCTTCGCCGGCATGCGGATGGAGCGCAAGCACGCTCACGCCCGTGGGCGGCAGCGCGGCGAGCGCCTCGCCCAGCCGGTCGGCGCGCACGATGCAGGAGAACGTCCCACCCGGCGCCGTGCGCTTGACCCCGATGCCCAGCCAGTCGCCCAGCCCACCGTCGTCATGCGTCGCGCCCGCTTTCATCGCGTCCGGCGAACGCTCGCCCGTCATGCTGTGGAACGGCGGATTGCACATCACATGCGCGAAGTCGCGCCTCAGGCCGGCGGGCAGGTCGAGCGCGTCGGCCGCCACGAACGACACCCGCTCGCCCAGCCCATTGGCCGCCGCGTTGCCGTTCGACAGCGTCACCAGCGCGCTCTCGATCTCGGCGCCCACGACGCGCACGCCGGCGACGCGCGCCGCGAGGCACAGGCTTGCCGTTCCCGCGCCGCTGCCCAGCTCCAGCACCTCCTCGCCGTCGCACGCCGGCACCGCCGCCGCCAGCATCACCGCGTCCAGCCCGGCGCGGAAGCCGCCGGCGAACTGGCGCACCGTCAGCCGCCCGCCGAGGAATTTGTCTTCCGTCACCTGCCGCTCGGGCGCCTGCTGCGCCAAACCCGTTTTGAGCACTGCGGTGCCGCGTTCGTGATCGTCGTCCGCCACCATCAATCGGCGCGGCAAAATGCCCAGACTGCCGTCCATCACCGAGGCGTTTTCGTCGAATACCACGCTTTCGATGGCGGCCTCGGCGAGCAGGCTTTGCGCGAAGCTGAGCAGTACCGGGTCGTTGGTTTTGAGTATCGCGCGCATGCGCCAATCGGGCCGTCGGCTGCGGGGATTGGCCGTCTTGACCGCCCCTTGTTCCGTCCCCAATCTCGCAAATGCCGGGTCCCACCGGCAAGGACCGCCCGCATGCTCAAGCCCGACATCCGCAAGCCTCTGAAAGACGGCGTCTCGCCGGTCGAGCGCCTGCACACGCTGGTCGCGGCGGACATGGCGGCGACCGACAAGATGATCCATGCCCGCATGGGTAGCGCGGTGACCCTGATCCCGGACCTCGCCAAGCACCTGATCGATTCGGGCGGCAAGCGCCTCAGGCCCATGCTGACCTTGGCGGCGGCCAAGATGGGCTTCTATGGCGGCGACAAGCACGTCAATCTCGCCGCTGCGGTCGAGTTCATCCACACCGCCACCCTGCTGCACGACGACGTGGTCGACGCCAGCACCCTGCGCCGCGGCAAGGTCGCGGCCAATCTGGTGTGGGGCAACAAGGCGACGGTGCTGGTCGGCGACTTCCTGTTCTCCCGCGCCTTCGAGATGATGGTCGACACCGGCTCGCTGCGCGTCCTCGACATCCTGGCCGGCGCTTCCGCCATCATCGCCGAAGGCGAAGTGATGCAGCTCAAATCCGAGAGCAATCTGGGCACGACGGAAGAGCACTATCTGAAAGTCGTTGGCGCCAAGACGGCGGCGCTGTTCGCCGCCGCCGCCGAGTCCGGCGCGACGCTGTGCGAGCGCGGCGCCGATTTCGTCAGCGCCCTGCGCACCTATGGCGAGAATCTCGGCATCGCCTTCCAGCTGGTCGACGACGCGCTCGACTATTCGGGGCGCCAGGCCTTGATGGGCAAGGCGGTGGGCGACGATTTCCGCGAAGCCAAGGTGACGTTGCCCGTGATCCTCGCCTATGCCCGCGCCGACGCCCCGGCGAAGCAGTTCTGGAAGCGCGTGATCGAGACCAGCAGCCAGAGCGAAGCCGACCTCGAACGCGCCATCACCTATGTCGAGGAGACCGGCGCGATCCAGGAGACCATGACGCGTGCCCGGCACTACGCCGACAGCGCCAAGGCGGCGCTGGCGCCGCTGCCGCAAAGCGACGTCCGCGCCGCGCTCGCGGATATCGCGGATTTCTGCGTGGAAAGAGCGTACTGAATTCGCGACTGGCCTTGACAAGTGTTCGCTGTTAGCGAACACTCTGCCATATGGACCTCCTGCTTGAAAAACCCGCAAGCCAGGGTCTGGAGCGCATGCCCCGTAAGGCGGCTTTGGCCATGCTTGATCGATTGAAGCGCATCGCGGCAGACCCACTTGCTCAACACTCTGATGTGAAGCCGCTGACGGGTTTCAAGGATACGTTTCGCCTTCGCCAAGGCGATTGGCGTGCCGTCTACAGGTTGGTGTACGAAAAGAATCGGATGCTGGTTGTGGTCGTTGATGTAAGAGGCAGTGTTTACAGATGACCCAAATTCCAAAACCTCTGGCTGTGACGAAGGACACCGTAACGTTGTCCCGCAAGGCATTCGACGCTTTGGTGGAAGCCCTGGAGGATGCCCAGGATCGCGCGTCGGTCAGAGCCTCCCTTGCGCGCGCCAAACAAGGCATCGACGATGCGATTCCCGCGGATGTCTTCCGCCGCATCTTGGTGGGCGAGCATCCCGTCAAGGTCTGGCGCGAATGTCGCGGTTTCGGGCTCAATGCTCTAGCGAAAGAAGCGAAGCTCTCTGCGTCTTATCTTTCGGAGATCGAGAGCCGCAGCAAACCCGGCAGCGTGTCCGCCATGCGCAGTTTGGCGAAGGCCCTGCGGGTCGGCCTCGACGATCTGGTCAGCTAAGCACCCGCGCCGCCTTCACCCACCAGGCCGGATGCGCCGCGCCGACCGCGTCCGCCGCCGCCAGCGCCGCCTCGTCGCTTTCGAAGATCGCAAAACAGGTCGCTCCGCTGCCCGACATGCGCGCGAGATAGACGCCCGGCTGCGCCCGAAGCGCCGCCAGCGCGTCGCCGATGACCGGCGCGATCGCGAGCGCCGGCGCTTCCAGGTCGTTCGCCGTCTCGCGCAGATATTCCGCGACCGACCAGGCGTCGGATTCGAACGGGATGCGGCTCGCCGTATCGACGCCGCTGCGGCGCTCGAGCGCCTTGAACACCGCCGCGGTCGGAACTGCGACGCCGGGATTGACCAGCACCAGCAGGATCGGCGGCAGGCGCTTGAACGGCGTCACGATCTCGCCGCGGCCTTCCATCCAGGCGGTACGGCTCTCCACGCACACCGGCACGTCGGAGCCCAGTGTCTGCGCGATCTCCATCGTCTTGAGCGGACCGACCTCGTCGAGGTTCCACAGCTGCACCAGGCCGCGCAGCGTCGCCGCCGCGTCGGCCGAGCCGCCGCCGATGCCCGACGCGACCGGCAGGTTCTTGGTCAGCGTAATCGCGGCGCCGTCCGTCCGTCCGACCGTGGCGGCCAGCGCCCGCGCCGCGCGCAGCACCAGATTGTCGCCTTCGCCGTCCAGGCCGCGCGCGAACGGCCCGTCCACGGCAAGCGAAAACGCCGGCGCCGGCGCGAAGCTGAGCGCGTCGCCCACATCGACGAACGCCGCCAGGCTCTCCAATTCGTGATAGCCGTCGGCGCGGCGTGTCCCGACATGCAGGAAGAGATTGATCTTGGCGGGCGCGAAGCCGCTAGTTGTCACCCAGCCCGTCCTTGAGCTTCTTCTCGATCACCGCCTTGTCGGCATCGGCGGGGCCGAAGGCGAGCGCGTGGTTCCATTGGAAGGTCGCGTCGCGCTTGCGCCCGACATGCCAATAGGCGTCGCCGAGATGATCGTTGATCGTCGGATCGCCCGGCACCAGCTCGACCGCGGTCTGCAGCGCCTTGGCGGCGTCGGCATAGCGCCCGAGCTTATAATAGGCCCAGCCGACGCTGTCGGCGATGTAGCCGTCGGTCGGGCGCAGCGAGTGCGCCTTCTCCAGCATCGCCAGCGCTTCGGGGATGTTGCGGTTCTGGTCGACCCAGGTGTAGCCGAGATAGTTGAGCAGCGTGGGCTCGTCGGGCGACAGCTGCAACGCCTTCTTCAGGTCGATCTCCGCCGCGCTCCAGTTCTGCTGTCCCTGCTCGGCCACGGCGCGCGCGAAATAGAGCGGCCAGTCGCTCGGCTTGATCTCGCCATGCAGCGTCACCGCGCGGTCATAGGCTGCCGCGGCGTCGGTGAATTTCGAGGTGCTGCGATAGGTGTCGCCCAGCGCCGTCCAGGCTTCGACGTCGTTGGGATCGGCAGCAGTGATCTTCTTCAGATGCGCGATGGCGTCGTCGTTGCGCCCCAGCCGCGCCTCGTCCAGCGCGATCTCCACCGCCGCCAGCCGGTAATAGGGCGAGGATTTTTCGACCAGGCCGTAGACCGCGATGGCGTCTTCGTATTTCTGCAGCGACTCGAAACGGTCGGCGAGCAGGACGGCGCCCAAATCCAGGTCGGAGCGCAGATAGAGCGCCAGGCGCAGATAGAGGATCGACACGTCGACGCTCGACTGGTCGGTCAGCGACGCGGCGATGCCGAACAGCGCCTCGGCGGCGCCGTCCTCGGGCCGCGTCACCAGCGCCTCGGGCTTCTTGCCGCTTTTCAGCCGCGCCAGGCCGGCGAGCGCGATCTGCTTGATGCCACCGTCGGCGGCGAAGCGATTGTAGAGCGCCGCCGCGTCGTCCTTGCGGCCGGCGCGCTCCAGGAAGCGGCCATAGGCGTCGATCGCGCGCGGCGTGCCGCCGGAGACCAGGACCGTGCGATAGGAGGCATCGGCGATCTTGGCGTCACCGACATAGTCGGCGAGCAGCGCGAGATGAAACATCGAGAGCGCGTCGGCGCCGCCTTGTGCCCTGAGCGTCCCCAGAGCGGCGATCGCCGCCGCCTTGTCGCCCTGCCCCGCCGCGGCCCAGGCATCGAGCAGCGCCACGGTGAGCGAGGTGAACGGCCCCTTGGCCGACAGCGAGACCTGCTTGCGCGCTCCGGCATAGTCGTGATGCTTGAGCGCCACCACCGCCAGCGTCAGCCGCCCGGCGCGGTCGTCCGCCGTGGCGGCCACGACCTTGTCGGCCAGCTTGGAGGCGGTGTCGATCTCGCCCGCCGAGGTCGAGAAGAAGAACGCCAGCGACAGCAATTGCGCGTTGCCCGGATCGGCCGCCAGGCTGGCGCGGTAGTAGTTCGCCGCGTCCTTCAGATTGTGCTGGCTGGCGGCGAAACGCGCCGAGAGGTAGTTGCCGAACTCGCTCGACTGCACCGCCGGCGCGACGGCGACGCCGTCGGCCCCGCCGTCATGGGCGCAGGCGGCGAGCGCAAGCGCGAAACTCAAGCCGGCAATCCCTGATACGATGCGCAAGGCTGTCCTCACATATTGGGGTAGTTGGGTCCGCCCCCGCCTTCCGGCGTTACCCAGTTGATGTTCTGCGCCGGATCCTTGATGTCGCAGGTTTTGCAGTGCACGCAGTTCTGCGCGTTGATCTGGAACCTCGGACCTGCCGTTTCCTGCACGACCTCGTAAACGCCCGCCGGGCAGTAGCGCTGCGCCGGCTCGTCATATTTGGGCAGGTTTACCCCGATCGGGATGGAAGGGTCCTTCAACTTCAGGTGAACCGGCTGGTCCTCTTCGTGGTTGGTGTTGGACAAGAATACCGACGAAAGTTTGTCGAAACTGATAACGCCGTCGGGCTTGGGATAGGCGATCTTCTTCGATTCCGCGGCGGTTTTCAGGGTCGCGTAGTCCGGTTTGCCGTGCTTGAGCGTACCGAAAAAGCTGAATCCGAGGAGCTGGTTGGTCCACAGGTCCAGCCCCATGAAGGGCAGCGCCAGGAAGGTGCCGAGCTTGGACCACAGCGGTTTGAAGTTCCGCACACGGCTGAGGTCCTTGTAGATATGGCTCTCGCGATACGCCGCTTCGTAAGTCTCGACCGTGTCGCCCGCACGGCCCGCGCCCAGCGCCGCCGCCACCGCTTCCGCCGCCAGCATGCCGGACTTCATCGCGTTGTGGCTGCCTTTGATGCGCGGCACGTTCATGAAGCCGGCGCCGCAGCCGATCAGCGCCCCGCCCGGGAACGCCAGCTTGGGCACCGATTGCAGCCCGCCCTCGGTCAGCGCCCGCGCGCCATAGCCGATGCGCTTGCCGCCCTCCAGCATCTCGCGGATGCGCGGATGCTGCTTGACCCGCTGCATCTCGTCGAACGGCGAGAGATAGGGGTTCGAATAGTTCAGGTGAACGACGAAGCCGATGGAGCAGAAATTCTCGCCCCAGTGATAGCAGAACAGGCCGCCACCGGTGTCGTTGCTGAGCGGCCAGCCGACGGTGTGCAGCACCAGGCCTTTCTTGTGCTTGCCGGGCGCCAGCTCCCACAGTTCCTTCACCCCGATGCCGAACTTCTGGTAGTCGCGCCCTTCGCTCAGCTTGAAGATGTTCAGCAGCTGCTTGGTCAGCGAGCCGCGCGCGCCTTCGGCGAACAGCGTGTACTTGCCCAAAAGGTTCATGCCCGGCGTGAAGCCGTCCTTGTGATGACCATCCTTGGCGACGCCGAGATCGCCGGTGGTCACGCCCTTCACGACGCCGTTCTCGATCACCAGCGCCGCCGCCGGAAAACCCGGATAGATCTCGACGCCGAGCGCTTCGGCTTGCGTCGCCAGCCATTTGCACAGATTGGATAGGCTGACGACATAGTTGCCGTGATTGTGCATCAGCGGCGGAAACAGGAAGTTGGGAATGCGGATCGAACCGGCGGGACCTAGGTAATAGAAGCGGTCGTCGGTCACCGGGGTATCGATCGGCGCGCCCTTCTCCTTCCAGTCCGGGATCAGCTCGTTGATGCCGATCGGATCGATCACCGCGCCCGAGAGGATATGCGCCCCGACCTCGGAGCCCTTCTCCAGCAGGCAGACCGTGATCTCGGGATTGATCTGTTTGAGCTTGATCGCCGCCGAAAGCCCCGCCGGCCCGCCGCCGACGATGACGACGTCGTATTCCATGCTTTCGCGTTGAATGGGCTCTACTTCGGCCATGATTCGAACCTGATTTCATCCCCGTAAACCCCTTATGGGGCGCTGGGATTCGGCGGTCAACGGGACAGATTTGCTATATCTTGCCCTCAACGGAAGGCTCCAAATGGCGACTCTTTCTCGGGTAATGTGGGCAGCAATCAAAACGGCCACCGGTTTGGCGGTGGTCCTTGGCATCGCGGCGATCGCCCTGCTCGCGGCGCTGCCTTACCTGATATCGACCTGCACACTGGCCAATGGATGCGCGTGGCCCTGACATGACAGCCGACCGCGATGCACTTTCAACCCTGAACTGGCTCCTCGACGCCGGCGCGGACGAGGCCGTCGGCGAGGCGCCGGTGAACCGGTTCATCTCCCGGCCATCACCGCCCGCTGTTGCCAATGCCGAGCCGCCTAAGGTGGCGAAGATGGCTCCACCGGCGCCGCGCCCACAGCCGCCGCTGGCGCAGATCAAGCCGACGTCGCTCGCACCTCTCACCACCGACGGTTACGGCTCCGCCGTCGATCTCGCGGCACGCTGCAACACGCTCGCCGAGCTCAAAGCCGCGCTCGAAGCCTTCGACGGCTCGCAGCTCAAGAAGCAGGCCCACAGCACCGTGTTCGCCGACGGCAATCCGAATTCGCGCATCATGCTGATCGGCGAAGCGCCGGGGCGCGACGAAGACGCCGCCGGCCTGCCCTTCGTCGGCCGCGCCGGCAAGCTGCTCGACCGCATGATGGCCGCGATCGGCCTTAACCGCAGCGGCTTCTACATCATCAACGTCATGCCGTGGCGGCCGCCGGACAACCGCAATCCCGATCCGTCCGAAGTCGCGATGTGCATCCCATTCCTGCGCCGCCACATCGAGCTGGCTGCGCCCAAGATTCTGATCCTGCTCGGCGCGGTGTCGGCGCGCCATGTGCTCGGTCTTAACGACGGCATCATGAAGCTGCGCGGCCGCTGGCTCGAGTACCGGATTGGCACAGAGATGATTCCCGTATTACCAACCCTTCACCCCGCCTACTTGCTCCGCCAGGCGGCCCATAAGAAACTGGCGTGGCGGGATTTGCAGGCTGCCGCCGACCGGATGGACGCGCTTGGCCTGCCCGCCAAAGATTGAGCACAATTGGCCGCGAATCTTCCGGCCTCCAGTGAACGGAACCTGTGATGCGCTTTTCGACGACCGCCGTTGCCGCCCTGGCTCTCGCCGTCGCCTGCGGAACCGCGCAGGCGGAACTGCCGCTCCCGGTCGACAGCGGCGCCGCCAACAGCGTGCCGATGGCGGTGCTTTCGCCCGCCGATGTCGCGCTCTACCGCCAGGTGTTCGACGCCGAACGCGACGGCCGCTTCGACGAAGCGCGCGACCTTTACGCCAAGGTCTCCGACAAGACGCTCGAAGGCTATGTCCTGGCCGAGCACTACCTGTCGCGCCACGGCTCGGTGAGCCTCGCCGAGCTGATCGACTGGCTGCACACCTATCCGGAACTGCCCATCGCCGACCGCGTCTATCGCCTCGCGATCCAGAAGGCGTCCAAGCGGGTCAAGAAGCGCCACCACAAGGTCGTCATCGTGATGACGGCGAGCGTGCCGGTTCCCGCCGGTCCGCCGCGCCGCCGCGGCGGCGGCTATGAAGAATACGACGACCGCGATCCGCCGCTGACCTCGGAAGCCGGCCGCAATGCCAAAGGCCAGATCGAAGCCTACATCAAGGCTGACCAGCCCGATCAGGCGAACGCGGTTTTGCGCCAGGCGCAAGTGAACGGCGCCTCGACCTACGACCTCGCCCGCCTCGCGTCGCGCGTCGCCGCGTCCTACATCGCCGAGAACGAAGACCAGGCGGCCTACGACACTTCGATGGGCATCCAGGACATCAGCCTGCGCCAGCAGGTGCCGGTGCTCGACTGGTATGCCGGCTTCGCCGCGTTCCGCCTCGGCAATTATGAAGACGCCGCCGCGCGGCTCGAAATCCTCGCTCAGGCCGGCAGCGTGCCGAACTATCTGCGCAGCCAGGCCGCGTTCTGGGCGGCGCGCGCGCACTTACGCTTCGGCGATCCGCAGCGCGTCGTCACGCTCCTCAACGCCGCGGCGCGCGAGGAGCCGACCTTCTACGGCGTCCTCGCCGAGCGCATGCTCGGCCAGGACACCACCGCCGGCTTCGTCGATCCGGTGCTCACCGCCGTGGACTTCTCGGCGATCATGGCGGTGCCGTCGGCGCGCCGTGCCGTGGCGCTGACGCAAGTGGGCGAGGAGCGCGCTTCGGTGCCCGGCGAGCTCAACCGCGCCTTCGGCGACAGCGACGGCAGCCACGACATGGGCTACGCCGCGCTCGCTCGGCGCATGAATGTGCCCAACATCGAATTGCGCGCCAGCGAGACCGCGGCGTCGCGCGGCGTCCTGCTCACCGGCCTGTTCCCCGTGCCGGCCTACAAGCCCGATGGCGGCTACACCATCGATCCGTCGTTGGTGCTCGCCTTCACCCGCGCCGAGAGCCGCTTCGTCGCCGATGCGGTCTCGTCCGCCGGCGCGCGCGGCCTGATGCAGCTGATGCCGACCACGGCGGCGAAGTTCGGCGGCAGCGGCGCGATCTCGGCGCTGAGCGATCCGACCTACAACATGTCCATCGGCCAGCGTTACGTCGCCTATCTGCTCGACTCCTATGGCGGCAACCTTCCGCAGGTGATGGGCGCCTACAACGCCGGGCCCTTGCGCGTCGCCGGCTGGATCAACGCCCGCGCCGGCAAGGAAGACGACGCGCTGGTCTTCATGGAGAGCATCCGCATCACCGAGACCCGCATCTATGTGAAGCGCGTGCTGATGTATCACTGGCTCTACAGCCGGCGGCTCGGCCAGAACGCGCCGAGCCTGGACGACACCGCCGCCGGGCGCTGGCCGATCTATCATCCGCCGGCGCAGCCGCCCGCGCCGCGCCCGCCGGCTATCACCCAGCCGCCGCCGGACAACACGGTCGTCAGCGATGCCCGGTATTGACGAGGCCATCGCGTTCGTCCCTGTCCGCATCGCGGTGATGACGGTTTCCGACACGCGCAGCTTCGCCGACGACAAGTCCGGCGACACACTGGCCGCCCGCATCGCCGAAGCCGGTCACGTGCTGGCGGCCCGCGTCATCGTCACCGACGACCAGGGCAAGATTGCGGCACAGCTGCGCGGTTGGATCGACGATCCCGCCATCGACGCGGTGATCTCAACCGGCGGCACCGGCCTCACGGGGCGCGACGTCACGGTGGAAGCCTTCAAATCGGTGTTCGAGAAGGAGATCGACGGCTTCGCTGCGATCTTCCACCAGATCAGCTTCGCCAAGATCGGCACGTCCACGGTGCAGTCGCGCGCCTGCGCCGGCGTCGCCAAGGGCACCTATCTCTTCGCCCTCCCCGGCTCGCCGGGCGCGGTGAAGGACGGCTGGGACGGCATCCTCAAAAGCCAGCTCGACATCCGCCACCGCCCCTGCAACTTCGTCGAGATCATGCCGCGGCTGACGGAGCGCTAAGGCCAAGGCCGTCGCGACGTGTGCCGAATGTGGAGGATAAGGACTTCGTCTTCCGTCACTCGATAGAATATTCGGTAGCGATATCGGGTGACCAACTTCACCCTGATGCCGGGATCGGTAGTGCGCGGACTGCCAAGCGGCCATTCGCCGATCAATTGGACACCGGCATAGATGGCACGTAACACGTTTAACGCGCCCGATGGGCTGCGCTCGTGAAGGTATCCGTGGATCTCAGCGATATCGGCCAGCGCCTGCGCGCGATACCGAACGATCATGCAATGCCGCGCGCCTTCCAAAAGGCGGCGACCTCATCGTCGGGCACGATCGGCGTCTTTTCCGCTTTCTCGACGGCGGCGCGCTCGTCGTCCGTCATTTCATAGTAGCCGCTGCGACGCGCCTCGATCTCCCGCGCCAGCTCCACGAGCTCTTCTTGGTCCTGCTGCGGCCAGGTACGGACGTTTTCTAGGACGGCTGCAATCTGTTCTCTCGTCATGGCAAGAGTTTAGCAAGGAGAACGCCTCAAAGCACGGTCTTTTGCTGCAACCACAACGTGGTAAGTTTGGCGCGCATTGGGGAGGATGCGCCATGTCCGTCTCGCTCGTCGTCGGCACGCCGAAGGGTGCCGCCATCCTGAAAAGCGCCGGCCGTCGCACCTGGTCCAGCGATTTCGTCCTGCGCGGCTGGCCGGTCACCGCGTCGGTGCGCGACGACAAGGGCCGCATCTACGCCGCCGTCAACAGCCCCAATTACGGCGTCGCGCTGTTCGCCAGCGACGATCTGAAGGAGTGGAAACAACTCGAAGCGGCGCCGCGCTATCGCCCCAGCGACCGCGGCAATCCCGAGCATCACCGTCTCGTCGCCAAGGAGGATTTCGGCGGCCTGCTCAAAGGCGGCGGCCGTTTCGTCGACCAGATCTGGGAGCTGCACTTCGCCCATGGCGCGCTCTATGCCGGTGTCTCGGAAGCCGGCCTCTTCGTCAGCCGCGATTACGGCGCCTCGTGGCAACCGATCGACGGCTTCAACGAGCAGCCGGGGCGCGACGGCTGGGCGCCCGGCTTCGGCGGCCTCGGCGCCCACACCATCCTCACCGACGCCAACGATCCCAACCGGCTGTGGGTCGGCGTCTCCGCCGCCGGCTTCTTCCGCAGCGACGACGGCGGCAAGACCTGGTCGCCCAAGAACAAAGGCGTGAACCCTGCGGTCGACTCCGCCCCCGCCACCACCGGACAATGCGTGCACAGCGTGACGCACGATCCGAAGAATCCGAACGTCATGATCCGCCAGGAACATCGCGGCGTGCACAAAAGCGTCGACGGCGGCGACAGCTGGCAGGTGATGGAGGACGGCCTGCCCATCGCAGAACTTTCCGACGGCCATCATTGCAGCTTCGGTTTTCCCAGCTGCATCGACCTCACATCCGGCAACGTCTTCATCGTACCGCTGGACGGCGACAATTTCCGCTTTCCGCGCGGCGGCCAGCTTGCCGTCTACCGCTCGCGCGGCGGCGCCAGGTGGGAGCCGCTGACCAAGGGCCTGCCCGCCAACTGCTTCACCGCGGTGCTGCGCGGCGCGCTCGCCGCCGACCAGCGCGGCGGCATCTATTTCGGCACCGCCTCGGGCACCGTCTATGGCAGCGACGATCTGGGCGAGAGCTGGCGCGAGATCGCCAGCGGCCTGCCGCGCATCATGAGCGTCGAGGCCTATACCGCGTGAGCATAAGCGTGCAGCTGCCGCCGATCCTGCGCGCCGTGACCGGCGGCGCGCGCACGTTGAGCGCGCAAGGCAGCACCATCGCCGCCGCGCTCGCCGACCTCGCCAAAAACCATCCGCCGCTCGCCCTGCATTTCTTCGACGAGGCCGGCGCCATCCGCCATAACATCGTCTTCCTGCACGATGGCGCCATGATCCGCGCCCGCGAAGCCGCCGCCCGCCAGCTCAAGCCCGGCGACGAGATCGTCATCACCAACGCCCTTGCCGGCGGTTAGGAGCCTCCATGTCTCTCGACGCCATCCGCGCCCTCGCCACCGCGTTCTTCGACGCCATAGAGGCCGGCGACATCGAGAAGGTCCAAGCGATCTACGCGCCCGACGCCATCGTCTGGCACAACACCGACGGCGTCGCCCAGCCGGTAGCCGACAACCTCGCGACGCTCACCAACTTCATCAAATTCGTGCCCGAGCGGCGCTACACCGAACGCCGCCTCGCTGTATTCGACGGCGGCTTCGTCGAGCAGCACCTGCTCAAGGGCAAGCTGCGAAGCGGCAAGGAGGTCAGCTTGAGCGCCTGCATCGTCTGCGAAGTGAAGGACGGCCGCATCACGCGCCTCGACGAATATTTCGACTCCGCCGCGCTCGCCGCCTGGCGCTAGCCCAGCTTCGCCACCACGCTCGCCGGCACCCGCAGCGCATGCAGCGCCGCGATCAGGGCGCGGCGCGGCGCATCCGCCAGCGGCTTGTTCACGGCGCGCGAACGCAGCTGCACCAGCCGCGCGCGGCCGATCCGGCGCGCCAGATCCGCGTCTTCCAGCGCGACGTCGCGGTGTCCGCCCAGCTTCTGATAGAGCCGCCGCGGGAGCAGCAGGCCCTGCTCGGCATGCGGCAGCGCGAACAGCCGCGTCCGCAGCCCCGCCAGCGTCTCGCGCCGGCGCGCCGCCTGCGTGAAATCGTCGAGCGCATAGCGGAAGCAGGCGGCGCGCGGCCGCTCCAGCGTTGCGCTGGCCATGAAGGATTCCGCTTCGTTCTCCCAGCCGCTCTCCAGCGCCGTCTGCGGCGTAAGGCACAACAGCCAGTCGCCGCGCGCCAGCGCCGCGCCCGCCGTCCATTGCGCCGCCCGCGTCTTGCCCGCCTGCACGACATGGCAGCCCGCAGCGTCCGCGATGGTCAGCGTGTCGTCGCTCGAACCGCCATCGGCGACCACGACCTCCTTCACCAGCCCGCGCACCGTCGCGCCGATCAGGCTGTCGAAGCAGCGCGGCAGCAGGGCTTGGGCGTTCAGGACCGGAATGACGACGCTGATCATGCGCCGACTATGCCGCGAACCGGCACGCCCGACAAAAACTTTCCTGTCGCAAGGTTTATCGGACCGAAAATTACGAATGGTCCACAATGGCGCAGCCGCATCCGCCGCCCACGACGCGCCGCCGGCGGCGGTGTAGACTTGCGCCAAGCCTAGGGGAGTCGATCATGCGTCAGATTATCGCCGCTGCGTTCCTGTCCGTCCTTGCTTTCGCGCCGGCCTCCGCAGCCGCCGGCCATTGGTATTGCACCGCCGACGGCATCAAGAGCTGGACCGCCGATGCGTCCGCCGCCGATGCGCATGGCTGGTCGTATGACGGCGACCGCACCGCCTATCACGACAAGGGCCATTGCAAGCACGCGATGTAGCGCCCGGCGGTTTACCATCCTCGCGCCCCGCCCTTGGCAAAGGGCGGCGTGCCGCCTTTGCTGACGGCCTTCGAACGAGGGCTCCGTCTTGCGCGCGTTGATCGTCCTGCTGCTCGCCTGCGTGCTGGCCACGGCGGCGCGGGCCGAGAGCGCGCCCCCGCCCGGCGGCGTGCTGATCCTGGGCGACTCCAACAGCGAAGGCCCGTTCGGCGGCGCGCTCTACGACGCGCTGCGCGCCGCGCACGAACCGGGCGCCGCCAAGCCGCTGAACGTCACGATCTACGCCAAGTGCGGCGCCGGCGCCAATGACTGGGTGGTGCGCGAATATTCCAACATCGATTGCGGCGCCTGGTCCTGCGGCGCCGGTCTGTCGCTGCGCGACTGCCGGCACTTCAAGGGCGGCAACATCCCGCCGCTGCGCGATCTCTACGCCGAGCTGCAATCGCCGCGCCGCGTCACCCTGGCGATCCTCGGCCTCAACATGATCATCGGCAACCGCGCGTCCAAGCTGCGCGACGCGGTGCGCCTGGTCGAGGCGATCCACGACAATGGCAGCGCCTGCGTCTGGATCGGCCCGCCGCAGCCGGGCGATCTTTTCGTCGCGCCCGCGACCTATGAGAGCTTCATCGCCGATCTGAAGGACACCGTGACGCGCGCCGGCTGCCGCTACATCGCCAGCGACGACAAGACCGACCGCCGCAATCTGGGCACCCACACCAAGGACGACCACTACGCCCGCGACGACGCCATCGCCTGGGCGGACAAGGTGCTCCACGAGCTGCACCATCCCAAGAGCCCGGCCGACAAGTCGCTGTTCGCGCTGCTCAAGGACCAGGCGGCGCCGTGACGTTCGCCGCCGCGCCGACGCTCGCGATCCGGTAGTTCCACGACAGCACCGCCGCTTCGAGCGCCGCGCCCAGGACGCGCGAAATGTCCGTGACGATCACGCGCGGCCAGCCAAGGGCGGCGGAGAACCCGCGCGTGCCCGTGGCAAGGGCGGTGCTGATCCCCGCGAGCATCAGCCAGACGACGGCGATGCCGACCGCAAGCGGGATGACGGTGATCACGCCGGCACCGAACAGCCGCCAGAAGCGCCCGCGCGACAGCGCCCAGCTCGCCGCGATGCGGTCGCGCCATCCGCCGGCCGGAGCGTCGACCGCGACGGCGGGGAAAATCAGGCTTACACGCACCGCGCCGATGGAGATGGCGACGAACCCTGCGAGGCACGCCAGCGCAAGCAGCTCCGCGATGGGTGGCGCGAATGCATCCAGCGACGCCATCGCCTCGCCGATGAGGAACCACAGTGCCTGGATCGCCATCAGCCATGCCGCGAAGTGCAGGACGCGCGGATCGAACGGGGCCACCGCCTTGTCCGCCGTCTCGTCCCGCAGCACCAGGCGGTGAATGGGCACCGCGACCGCGGCAAAAATAAGCGATTGGCAGACGAAGGCCGCGAACTGGATCGCCCAAGCGGCGAAGTCGGGCTGGGCCGGCGCGGACTGGGACAGCAATTGCTCGACGGTCGGCGCGGGGTTCAGCCACGCCTCCGCTGTCAGCACCGCGCCGTAGACCAGGAAGGCGCTGACGAACAAGGTGCGCATGTCCGAGAACGCCTCGCGCACCACGATCCACGACATGCTCGCAATCATGAAGGCGTCGGGATCGTCCTCCGGTGCGGTTTGCTCGGCGGTCATGGGCCTCCCCAAAAGCCGCGAAGCGATTCGCGGCCGACGCCAAATCCTACCGCCCGGCGGCGCAGCAGGGCGAAAAGCGCAAAACAATGATCAAGCCTTTGGGTTCGGCCTAGACGCCCACCCCATAGTTTGTACTTGATTTGTTCTCATTCGCGCCCTATATTCCTCAAACCATGACAACCGTCCTAGACATCACTGCCGACCGGCGCCTCCTGCGGGGCCGCGGCGCCCTGTCCAACGAAGTGGGCCGCTACGAGACCCAGAAGCGCGTCCTGGTCGACGACGGCTGGGATGACGGCTGGCGCGACGAGGATGGGACGCCCCCGCCCCTGCGCACCGAGGTCATCCGCGACGCCACCCGCAGCATCATCGCGCGCAACAAGTCGCCGGACATCTCGTTCGACCAGTCGATCAATCCCTATCGCGGCTGCGAGCATGGCTGCATCTACTGTTTCGCGCGCCCGACCCATGCCTATCTCGGCATGTCGCCCGGCGCCGATTTCGAATCCCGCCTGTTCGCCAAGCCCAACGCCGCCGAGCTGCTGGCCAAGGAATTGTCGGCGCCCGGCTATGTCCCCAAGGTCATCGCCATCGGCACCAACAC
The DNA here is from genome assembly GCA_964465935.1 of uncultured Rhizobium sp. GTDB lineage: Bacteria > Pseudomonadota > Alphaproteobacteria > Micropepsales > Micropepsaceae > Rhizomicrobium. Next base: position 7,980 of record CAYXMO010000011.1, on the reverse strand, counting down.
CGATCCCTATCAGCCGATCGAGAAGAAGATGCGCATCATGCGCTCCATCCTCGAAGTGCTGCGCGACTTCCGCCATCCCGTCGGCATCGTCACCAAATCGCCGCTGGTGATGCGCGACATCGACATCCTGAGCGCCATGGCGCAGGGCGGCCTCGCCAAGGTCGCGCTGTCGGTGACGACGCTCGACCGCCGCCTCGCCCGCAGCATGGAGCCGCGCGCCGGCACGCCGCAGCGCCGTCTCGCCGCGATCAAGGCGCTGAGCGAGGCCGGCATCCCGACCGGCGTGATGTTCGCGCCCGCCATCCCCGCGCTCAACGACGGCGAGCTCGAAGCGGTGCTCGCCGCCGCCGCCGAGTGCGGCGCGCGCTTCGCCGGCTACGTCCTGCTGCGCCTGCCGCTGGAGATCAAGGACCTGTTCCGCGAATGGCTGGAGGCCAACGAGCCCGGCCGCGCCAGGCACGTCATGTCGCTGATCCGCTCGATGCGCGGCGGCAAGGACTACGACGCCAATTGGAGCACGCGGATGAAGGGCACCGGGCCCTATGCCGAGATGATCGCGCGGCGCTTCCATATGGCGGTCAAGCGCCACGGCCTCAACAAGGAGCAGCGCCCGCTGACCACCGCCAAATTCCGCAAGCCGCCCAGGACCGGCGACCAGCTGTCGCTGTTCGAGCTGGAGCCGGCGCGCGCCTCGCTGTGAGGCGCGGCAACACCCCCTATCGAGAACTTGAGGTTCGAATGTACAGAAATTGAATTAAATCAATCTCTTAGATGGCATGCATCCATTCGGCGCGCTGCCGCATCCAAGTCCTGTCAGCGGGGAACTGGGACATGCGGATCGTCGGACGGATCGCGAAATGGCTGGGGCTGGCCGTCCTGGCGCTTGCCGTGCTCGGCGCGGCCTATCAGCAGATCGGCGCCGCGATCGACGACGCCACGGTGCCGCGAACTGGCCGCATCGTCATGGTCGAGGGACACGGCGTGCACGTCGTCTGCACCGGCTCCGGTCCGCGGACCTACGTTCTCGACGCCGGCCTCGGCTCTTGGTCGGTCGAATGGTATCGGCTGCAGCCGCTTCTCGCCCGGACCGGCCGCGTCTGCGCCTTCGACCGTCCCGGCCTGGGCGCCAGCGAAGCCATCGCGCACGCCTATGACGGCGTCACCGCCGCCGGCGAGTTGCACGCGCTGCTGCCGGCGGCGGGCATCGCCAGGCCGTTCGTCTATGTCGGCCACTCGCTGGGCGCCAACTTCGCGGAGATCTATGCTGCGCGCTATCCCAAGGACGTCGAAGCTTTGATCCTGATCGAGCCGGGCGATCCCAAAGACCTGCTCGGCAATTTCGCGCCGATAAGCCGCGCCGAGGCGCTCGCCATGCCCGCGGCCTGCGGCGCCGCCTGCACCGGCGCCCGGATCGCCGGCTATCTCGGCATTCCGCGCGTCCTCGTCCACTTCGTGGTCACCGGCGCGGTCAATCTCGGCGGCGATCCCGCGACGCTGGCGCGCTACCAGGCGGGCGCCTCGTTGAGCAGCGCCGGCGCCACGGGCGCCGCCTATTTCGCGGCGCTGCCCAAGACCTGTTTCGAGGTCACCGACATCGAGAGCTTCGGCGACATCCCGGTGCTGATCTTCGCCAGCGCCATCGCCCCCGAGGGCGATCCCGGCGAAGACATGGTGCAATGGCGCCGCGGCCAGCTTGCCTATTTCGCGGCACTGGCGGGCAAATCGCGCCATGGCGAAGGACCGGTCACGATTCCGGGCTCGAACCATTCCTCGATGGTCATGGGCGAGACGCCGTCACGCGCCCTCGCTGCCGCCATCGCCGCCTTCCTCGCCCGCGCGCATGCCTAAGCCCTTGCATCCGACCCCCGGCTTGCCCGCATCTAACCCCCATCGAGTCCGCCGAAGCGGCGGAAACTGAAGGAATTCGCTCATGATGAACAACCTGTTTGCGCTGGCGGCGATCTTCTGGGTCGTGATCGCCATCATCGTCGTCGCCAACGGCTACTTCGTCTACCAGGTGCGCATGGCGCGTTACCGGGTGATGCAGACCCTGGCCGACAAGGGCCAGCCGGTGCCGGCCGAGCTGCTCAGCGGACCGCGGCGGACGGCGCATCTGGGCATGCTGCGCGGCGCCATCGTCATGCTCAGCCTGGGCACGGCGCTCGGCGTCTTCTTCTGGTCGATGACGGCGCAGTCGATCTTCCACGGCCCGATCGAGCACGTCGCCTGGCTGCCTACGATCGCGCTGTTCCCGATCATGATCGGCGTCGCGCTGCTCTTGATGTCGCTGCTCGAGCGCGGCCGCCCGCAATAGGAGAGCCGATGGGTTAGGCGTCGTGGACGATTCCGGCATCGTCGAACGCGCGGCGGCAAGGGACGTCGCCGCCTTCAGCATGCTCGCGCGCCGGCACCAGTCGAACGTCCGCGGCCTGCTGCAGCGCCTGACACGCGGCAACCACGCCCTCGCCGACGATCTGGCGCAGGAGACCTTCATCGAAGCCTGGCGCGGCATCGGCAATTTCCGCGGCGACAGCGCCTTCTCGACCTGGCTCTACCGCATCGCCTATTCGCGTTTCCTGATGACGGCGCGCAAGCGCAAGCCGGACGAGCCGCTCGGCGATTGGCAGGGCGAAGCGCCGAGCGGCGAAGGCGCCACGCTGGCGCGCATCGATCTGGAACGCGCCTTCGCCAAATTGTCGCCGCCCGAAAGCGCCGCGCTCACCCTGTGCTACGCGCTCGGGCTGTCGAATACCGAAGCCGCCGACGCCATGGAGCTGCCGCTCGGCACGCTGAAAAGCCATGTGCTGCGCGGCCGCGAGAAACTCAAAGCGATCCTGGGAGACCCGCCATGAACGACCACGATCTCGACGCTCTGCTGAACGACCCTCTGCCCGAACGCGACGCCGCCGACTTCTCGGTCGCGCTGATGGAGCACATCGCCCACGACGCGGCCCGCCCGGCGCGCATCGCCGCCTGGATCATGGCCGGCGTGCTGACCGTGATCGTCGCCGCCGCGGTCCTGCTGCTGGCGCAGTTCGCCGGCGAGGCGCCCGCGACCCTGCCGCCCTACGCGGTCCCGAGCGCGCTGGTGCTGCTGACGCTTCTGCTCTCGTTCGCGGTGATGCGTTCGGTGCGGGAGTGAACCTCAAGGCACCGCGTATTGCTTGCCATAGGCCGACAATTGCCATTTGCCGCCGGCCCCGAGCACGAGCCGAACGCTGGCACCGGCGCCGTACACGACGTTGCCATGTTTGCAGTCCGCCATGTTCACGGCGGAGATCTTGAACGTGGCCGAGACTTCGTCGACGCCGTAGATCTGCACCATCATCGCATGGATCGCCTGCGCAATCGCCTCCGCGCCGGGCACGGCGGGATTGCAGACCAGTTGCGGCGGCGGCGCCGCCCTGTCTGGTTTGCCGTCGCAAGCACCGAGCGCGAGCAAGGCGGAAGCAGCAACGAAAGCTCTGACCGTTGACGACATGGCAACTCCAAGGGACGCCGGACCTGAATCGATTGGGCTCATGTACTTGACGGCATCCCCGGCATTCAACTCATCGCTGCCGACATAGTTGCCGGCCGCCGTCCCAGAGCGCCCTTGCGATTTCGCAATGCGCCGCCCGCGGAACCGCGCTCAAACCGCCGCCGTAACCCGCGCCTTGACTGGTCATCATTATTTGATGATTATGTGATGTATGGCCAGACTTAAGAAAATCCCGCAGCCCATGCGCCCCGCCGGCTTTGCCGGGCGGATTTTCGGCCATGTGATGGAATGGCTGGCGGCGCCGAACTATCACTGGGTCGTCAGGCAGCTTCTCCCCGTCCGGCCGCGCGCTTATCTGGAGATCGGCTTCGGCACCGGCCGCCTCGCCCAGCTCGTCACCCAGCGCTTCGCGCCGCAGCGCCTCTACGGCGTCGACCCTTCCACCCTGATGCTGCGCACCGCGCTCAAGAAGCTCGGCCGCTATGACGGCAAGCTCCAGCTCCATCTGCGCCTGGGCGACGACACGCTGCTCAAGAACTGGCCCGACGGCCCGTTCGACGCCATCGTCGCCTCGCATTCCTGGCAATTCTGGAGCAACCCCGTCGCCACCCTGCTGCGCCTGCGCTCGCTGCTCAGCCCTGAGGGCCGCTTCGTCCTGGTGGTGCGCAACCACATCTCCGACGACGTCTCGAAGTGGATACCCAACCCCATCACCATGAGCGGCGACGAATTGGGCGGGCTGCGCCAGGCGCTGGCAGCCGCCGGCTTTGCCATCCTGACCGACGAGAAGCTATCCACCGGGTCGCAGGGCATCGTCGCAGCTTGCGCCTAACTGTCACTCGACAGTCGCGATTCGGAAATTATTCTCCCGCCGGGAGTCGTGGAGAATATCCGTGCAAAAAGTCGCCTGCATAAAAATCCCCGGCAAGGGCCGCGGCGTGATCGCCCGGGAACCCATCGCGGCCGGCGAGACCGCCGAGCGCTCGCCGGTGCTGCCGCTGTCGCTGGCGGATTCCGAATGCCCGGGCCTCAGCGACTACGGCATGGCCTGGACCGAAAACCTCGACAGCCCGGTTCCGGGCAAGGAAAGCTGCGTCGGCCTCGGCTATCTGTCGATCTACAACCACTCCGCCACGCCCAACGCCCGGCTGGAACATCACTACGACAGCGACGAGATCAGCGTGATCGCGCTGCGCGACATCGCCGCGGGCGAGGAGATCACTTACGACTATGTCGTGCCGCTGTGGTTCGCGGCGGCGGCGCAGTAACCCTCACCTGCGTGTGCATAAGTCGGGACCGTTCGCTTTGCGGCCCGAATCGACCTGATAGAGTCGGGCGATGCCGCACTACATCTACGAGTCGCGCGTGCTCAAGCGGATCGCCACCGGCCTGGTCGCCGGCGTCGACGAGGCCGGGCGCGGCCCGCTGGCCGGCCCGGTCGTCGCGGCGGCGGTGATCCTGAACAAGGCCCGGGTTCCCAAGGGCCTGAACGATTCCAAGCAGCTCACCGCCGACATCCGCGAGCACCTCTATTCCAGCATCATGGAGAGCGCCGTCGCGGTCGGCGTCGGCGAGGCCAGCGTCGACGAGATCGACCTCATCAACATCCGCCAGGCGACGCATATGGCGATGGCGCGGGCGGTGCGCGCGCTCCTGGTCGCGCCGGCCTTCGCGCTGGTCGACGGCAACGACGCCCCGGCCCTGCCCTGTCCCTGCGACACCATCATCGAGGGCGACGCCAAGTCGGTTTCGATCGCCGCCGCCTCGATCATCGCCAAGGTGACGCGCGACCGCATGATGGCCGAGCTGCACGACAGCCATCCCCACTACGGCTGGGCCAGCAACAAGGGCTACGGCACGCCCGAGCATCTCACGGCGCTCACCCGCCACGGCCCGACCCCGCATCACCGCCGCAGCTTCGCGCCTGTGCACAATATCTTGTATCGCGCCGCCTCTTGAGGATTCTCCCTTAACGTCTTGATTCACAAGACTCTTGACGCGCGAATCACAAAGAATCAGTGTGCGCCCTTCTGTTGATAAAAACGGTGGGGCATATGGCTGGGTTGAAGCTGGATCAGGTGATCGAAGGCGATTGCGTCGAAAGCATGCGCGCCTTGCCCGACGGCTGCGCCGACCTCGTCTTCGCCGACCCGCCCTACAATCTGCAACTGCGCAACGAATTGCGCCGCCCCGACCAGTCCAAGGTCGACGCCGTCGACGACGATTGGGACCAGTTCGGCAGCTTCGCCGACTACGACAAGTTCACCCGCGAATGGCTGACTGAGGCTCGCCGCGTTCTGAAGGACACCGGCGCCTTATGGGTGATCGGCTCCTACCACAACATCTTCCGCGTCGGCGCCATCCTGCAGGACCTCGGCTTCTGGATCCTCAACGACGTGGTGTGGCGCAAGACCAACCCGATGCCGAACTTCCGCGGCCGCCGCTTCACCAACGCGCACGAGACGCTGATCTGGGCGACGCGAAACCCTAAGCAGCAATACACCTTCAACTACGAAGCGATGAAGGCGCTGAACGACGAATTGCAGATGCGCTCGGACTGGAACCTGCCGATCTGCGCCGGGCATGAGCGCATCAAGGGCGCCGACGGCGGCAAGGCGCATTCGACCCAGAAGCCGGAATCGCTGCTGCACCGGGTGATCGTGTCCTCGACCAGACCGGGCGACGTGATCCTCGATCCCTTCTTCGGCTCGGGCACCACCGGCGCCGTCGCCAAGCGGCTGGGCCGCCGCTTCATCGGCCTGGAGCGCGACAAGACCTACGCCAAAGTGGCGCGCGACCGCATCGCCGCCATCGTGCCCGCGCCGGACGACACCATCGAAGTCACCAAGTCCAAGCGTGCCGAGCCGCGCATCCCGTTCGGCTGGGTGGTCGAGCGCGGCCTGCTGCCGCCCGGCACCGTGCTGCACGGTACCCAGAAGCGCCACCGCGCCAAGGTCCGCGCCGACGGCACGCTGGTCTGCGCCGACGCCACCGGCTCGATCCACCAGATCGGCGCTCATGTGCAGGGTCTGGACGCCTGCAACGGCTGGACCTTCTGGCAGTACGAGGACAAAGGCACGATGATCCCGATCGACGTCCTGCGTCAGCGATTGCGGGCCGATCTGGCATGACGCTTGCTGGGGCGTCGGCACTCGCGCTGTGCCTGCTTGCATCGGCCTGCGTTGAGCTTCCGACCAACTATGCCGTACGCACACGCGAGGATGCGATCCGTATCGCCAAGGCGGCGTGCGACGCAGACGACGCCGAGAAATACTTTCTCGGCCGGTGGCACGCGCGCTGGTCCCGGACCGGATGGCTGGTGTGGTACGCCCGCGGGGATTTCAGCTTCCAAACATATACCTATGCCGTCGGGGTCGATGCCGAGACCGGCGAAGCGGACAACTGCGTTCTGCGCACGGACTAGCGCCGATGCACGAACAACGGTCCATCATCCGGGAAAGCGTGATGAACGATCTTCTTCATCACCGTGGGCAGCGCGGCGGTCGAAAGATCGCCGACCCAGCGGCCTTCGGCCTTCGGATGCTTCGCGACCTCTGCGACATAGACTTCGGTTTCGAGTTCGAAGTGCGTGAAGCCGTGCTGCACCATGCCGGCGCGCTTCTTCCACGCCGCCCGGAACGGCGCCTGTTTCAGCGCTTGCGCGGCTGACGGGAAATCCTCCGTCCACGGCCCCAGCGGCGGCTGCATCATGCCGCCCAGCAAGCCCTTCTGTGGCCGCTGCACCAGCAGCACGGCGCCGTCCGCGTCGCGCGCCACGAACGCCGCGCCGCGCTTTAACGGACGCACCATCTTCGGTGCCTTGACCGGCAACGTCTCCTGGAGGCCGCGCCTGCGCGCCTCGCAGGCCTCGAACCACGGACAGCGCGGGCAGGCCGGACGCTTGGCCGTGCAGATCAGCGAACCCAGATCCATCAGCGCTTGTGCAAAGTCTCCGGCGCGCGTGGCCGGCACCAGCGCTTGCAGCGCCGCACGCATCGCCGGCTTGGATTTCGGCAAGGGTTCGCCGATCGCGAAGACGCGCGCGATCACGCGCTCGGCATTGGCGTCCATCGCCGCATGCGGCAGGTCGAAGGCAATCGCCGCGATGGCGCCGGCGGTATAGTCGCCGACACCGGGCAGCGCGCGCAGGCCTTCATAGGTCTGCGGAAACCGGCCGCCATAGGCTTGCGCCACCACCTTCGCCGCGGCGTGCAGGTTGCGCGCCCGTGCGTAGTAGCCGAGCCCGGCCCACGCCGTCAGCACGTCGTCCTGCGCCGCCGCCGCCAGCGCGCCGACCGTCGGCCAGGCCTTCAGAAACTTCACGTAGTACGCACCGACCGCCTGCACGGTGGTCTGCTGCAGCATGATCTCGCTCAGCCACACATGATAGGGATCAGCCCGCTGTCCGGCCCGCGCCCGCCACGGCAGCGTCCGCCGGTTGGCGTCGTACCAGGCGAGCAGGTCCTGTGCGTCGATCTGTTTTGTTTTTTGCTTCCGCA
>CAYXMO010000010.1:0-29333 GCA_964465935.1 uncultured Rhizobium sp. | reverse complement strand
GTAGGCCCGTTCGCCGGTCTTGGGCTCGATATAGACGGTCACCGGCTGGCCGGTCGCATCGTCGACGAAACGCTCGGTGGTGCGTTCCCAGCCGGGGCCTGGACGGCGCGCGACGGTGGGTTTGTAGATCACGCGCTCGCACAGGATGAGCAGCAGCAGCGCCGCGCCCCAGAAGCCGTAGATCGCCATCGGCGCGACCACGCCGAAGGCGAGGCCTGCCAAGCCGCATACCAGGAAGACGCCGCCCAGACCCAGAAGCACCGCGCGCAGCATCTTCAGCCCTCCGCTTCCAGAACCACCGCGGTGCCGTAGGCGACGATCTCGCTCATGGTCTGGCCGATCTCCGACGAATCGAAGCGCATCATGACAATGGCGTTGGCGCCCATCGCGGTGGCGTTCTTGACCATGCGGTCGATCGCCTGACGCCGCGTCTCTTCCAGCAGCTGGGTGTATTCGTGAATTTCGCCGCCGACGATGGAGCGCAGGCCCGCCATGATGTTGCCGCCTAGGCCGCGCGAGCGCACGACGACGCCGAACACTTGCCCCAGCGAGGCCTTGACGCGCCGGCCGGGCACGTTCTCGGTGGTTGTGACGAGCATCCTGCCCTCCTGCGGCTCACCTAGACATAAGCCTCGCCGGCCTCCTGTTGAAGACCCCCGCCGGCCGCGTTGACAGGGCGGGGTTGCGCCCCTAAACATCCCGCCCTTCCATCGGCCCAGATGGCGGAATTGGTAGACGCACTAGTTTCAGGTACTAGCGCTGCAAGGCGTGGAGGTTCGAGTCCTCTTCTGGGCACCATGGAAAATGAGCGAGCATAATCAACTATTTGCGAGACGGGCGGCGCGGGCTCGCGCGACGGCCTGCAGCAACTCGCTTGCGGAGAACGGCTTCGCCAAAGAGCAGTCGGCGCCCAGGATTTGCGCCATGCGAACCAGATCGGCGCCGGCGGCGGCGCTACCGGACATCACGACGATCGCGGCATGGTGACCGCAGCGGCGGATCGCCCGGATGGTCTCAATCCCCTCGCAGTCCGGCATATAGAGATCGGTGACGACGAAATCGGGGCAATGCTGCTCGAAGAGCGCAACTCCCTCGAACCCGCCACGGGCGCAGATGACGGCATAGCCGCCGCGCGACAGCATCGTCGCGGTCACCAGCCGAATATTCGGATCGTCGTCGATCACCAGGACCGTCTCGCTCACGCGCGCTCTCCCGAGGCGGGCGTTGCCAGCGCCGGCAAATGGAGTTCGAACCGTGAGCCCTTTCGGTCTTCGCTGTGCACTTCGATCCGCCCGTCATGCGCCGCGGCGATGGCCTTGACGATCGACAATCCGATCCCGATGCCGTTCTGCGGCGCACGCGTCGTGAAGAAAGGCTCGAATATCCGCGCCTGCGTCGCCGCGTCCATGCCGGCCCCGGTGTCGCTGATCGACAGCCTGATGCCGCCGGCCACGCTCTCAAGTTCTATGGCGATGGTTCCGCGCGCCGCCCCGATCGCCTGGACGGCGTTCGCCAGCAGATTGAAGACCAGTTGCTGAAGCCGGCAGGGGTCGCCAAGCACGAGCGCAGTCCGATCGAGGCGTTCGCGAACCGTCACTGTCTTGGGCACGCTCGCGCGGACCAGAGGCATCGCCGCTTTGAGAAGCTGCGCCAGGTCGAGCGGCCGGCGCTCGCTCTCTTGCCGTCCGTTGAACGACAGGATCTGGCGGACCAGATCCCGGGCATGGCGGCCGGCCTGCTCGACGACCGCGAGCAGCCGATCGTTTTCGTCATCTGCCGCCAATCCCGCTCTCACCATTTCCGTGACGCTCAGCACGGGCACCAGGATGTTGTTGAGATCGTGGGCGACGTGCAGCGCAAGTTCGCCCAGCACGGCCAACCCTTGCCGCTGCGGTCTGCCGGCCGGCGGCGCGGCGAGCGGCGATACGGGCTCCTCGCCAGCCGGCGATTCGAAATGGTTCTGGCACGCGTCGAACATGCGTCGATCCCGCTCAGGCCGCCTTCACGTCGGACAGGAATTTCGCGACGAACCGGCGCAGTTCGCCGGACTGCTCCGTCAGGGCGCGCGCGGCGGTGAGGACCTGGCTTGCCGCCGCGCCGGTGCTGCCGGCGGCCTCGGTCACGCCGCCGATATTGGCGGAGACATCCTGGGTTCCGCGCGCCGCCTCCTCGACGTTGCGTGCGATTTCCCGCGTCGCGGCGCCTTGCTGCTCGATCGCGGCGGCAATGGCGGTGGAGATTCTGTCCATCTCGCCGATCGTGCCGCCGATGACGGTGATGGCGTTCACCGCGTTCTGGGTCGCGCCCTGCACGTTCGCGATCTGCGTGCCGATTTCTTCGGTCGCCTTCGCGGTCTGGGCAGCGAGGTTTTTCACCTCCGCCGCCACCACCGCGAAGCCCTTGCCGGCCTCGCCGGCACGGGCCGCCTCAATCGTCGCGTTGAGGGCAAGAAGGTTGGTCCGGTCGGCGACGTCGCTGATGAGCTGCACGATATCGCCGATCTTCTGCGCATCTGTGGCCAAGCTCTGCACCATCGCATTGGCCTTGCCGGCTTCGGCGACGGCGTTGGTGGCGATCTGGCTCGAATGTGTGACCTGGCGGCCGATCTCGGCGACCGACGAGGAGAGTTCCTCGGTCGCGGCGGACACCGTCTGGACGTTGGCCGAGCTCTCTTCCGATGCCGCCGCGACGGCGGCCGCCTGCTTGCTGGTTTCCTCGGCGGTCGCGCTCATCGACTGGGCCGCCGACTCCATCTGGCCGGCCTGCGACGCGACCTGGGCGATCACGCCGCCGACGCTGGCCTCGAAGTCGGCCGCGATCCGCGCCATCAGCTCGCGCTTCTCGATTTCGGCAAGACGCTTGTTCTCCTCCTGCGCGGCCTTGAGGCGATCGGTTTCGGCCATGCTGTCCTTGAACACCAGCACCGCCTTGGCCATCGCGCCGATCTCGTCTCGGCGCTCCGCTCCGGGGATTGTCGTGTTCAGGTCGTGCGCCGCGAGGCGCTGCATCGCGGCGGTCATGAGCCGCACCGGCGCCGAGACGCTGCGCACCAGCGTCCAGCCCAGGGCCGCCGCCAACGCCGCCGCCAGGGCCATCGCGCCGTAGATCAGATAGAGGGCCGCCGCGTACAGCGCTTCGCCCTCGTGCGCGACGGCGCGGCCGCGATCGGCATTGAAGGTGAGGTCCTTGGCGGCGAAATCGGCCGCCGCGCCATAGGCCTTGCGGTCGTCGCCGCGATACAGGGATTGCGCGCCGGCATAGTCGCCGCGGCGCACCAGGTCGAAGACCCGCGCCGCGGTTTCGGCATAGACCGGCAGGGCGGAGCGGAACGCGATGCTCAGACGCTCGTCCTCGGTGCCCTTGTCCGCCACCGGCGCATACGCATCGGCCAATTTTCGCGTCGCGTCTAGCGCCGCCCGGAATTCGCCGGCATCGGAGTCGAAATGATTGTCGCCGTGATTGACCAGAATGTCCGCCTCCTCGAGCCGCGCATCGCGCAGGCTGGCGCGGATCTCGGCAAGCGCTTCGGTGCTGGCCAGGTAATCGTCGCGGATCAGCGCTGCCTTGTCGTTCAGCGCGCCCAGCCGGTTGGCGGCGACGGCGCCGAGCGCTGCCACGACGAGAAGAATGGCGGCGAACGCCGTAACGACGCGCGCCGAAATCGACGATGTGACGAATTTCATGTCTGAAAATCCTCGAACAAGGGAAAAGGAAGCCGAACGCCGGCGAGCGGCTCGCTGCGCCACGGGCAAGTTCGCCCGGCGTTGAGATTTTCTAAAGGTTAACAACGGCCAATTAGGCGGTGCTGCGCGGCCAGCTTTACCGCGCTAGGCGGAGGACGCGTGCGCCACTTCGCGGAACGCGCTTGGCGGGGCGTCGGTCCAGCGCCGGAAGGATTGGCGGAAATTGGCCGCGTCGCTGAAACCCACCATGTGCGCGATCTCCTCGACGGTCAAATCGGTGTCGCGCAGATATTTGATCGCGACATCCATCCGCAATTCGTCGACCAGCTTGCGATAGGACGTGTTCTCCTCGGCCAGCCGGCGGCGCAAAGTTCTTGCGCTGGAGTTCGTCCGTCGCGCGACGTCGTCGAAACTCATGGGCTTCATCAGGTTGGCGAGCAGGATACGCCGGACTTTGCCGACCAGCCCCATGTGGAGTTTGAATTCCTCCATCATGCTGTCACACAACTCGACGATCGCGCTGTAGGTGATCTGCTGCCCAAATTCCGGTTTGCGGTCCAGGAAGGCTGCGTCGAAAATGAACCGGTTCTCCGCTTGTCCGAACAATATGGGGCAACCGAACAACGCGGCGTATTTCACCCGATCGATGGGCGCATCGTAGGTTACCTGAAGTTCCTTGGCGGCGAATGCGGGGCCCATCACGTCGTGGTGCAGGGACATATGGATGCCGAACTGAAACTCGACCAGATATCGATAGAATCGCGCATCGACGCGGGGATGCGGCAGTGGCGCGATCGTCCAGATGCCCAGTCCGCGCTCCTCCTTGAAGGACACGTCCGCGAGCGGCGTTGCGAGCTGATGATATCGCATCGCAAAGTCGGCCGTTTTGCGGAAATCCGTGCTGCTGAGGATGGCGAAGCCGTACATCCCGTAGGCGGAGACGTGAATGCGCAGCCCGGCCTGATAAGCAAAATGGGGATGACGCCAATAGCGGTCGGCGTTGTGGTAGCAGGCGATGATTTGGTTCAGCGAGACCCGCGCCGCCGGCGAATGCACCATGGCCTCGGTCACGTCGCTGCCCACCAGGGCCTTCGCGGGCGCGATGCCCTCGGCCACGAGGGAATCGAGGATCGTCGCAAGCTTTACGACCGGATAGACCTTCTCGTCCGGGCCTGGATCGAACACGGCGTCACCTGAAGACTCCGACGTGAACACTGTGACCTGTCGTGCGCGCGCTGGCCAGACTACCGGAACCGTCGCGCGCCCCGCTCTGTTCGCATTACGCCGTCCCGGCTCGCGATGCCCTGCAGGCGTTGATCCGGGTGTCGGTGCCGAGCGCGTCACGTGCGAACTCGTGAAGATGGATCAGCCCGCTACAAGACAATTTCGTTTTCCTTCAGGCACAAAGTCCATTTAATATAATAATACCAGATACTTATTCGAAGAATGCGAGCCCCGCTTCAGCGGCGCGCTTGGTCCCTGGATTGCCCGGCTGAAGGCGTTCCTGGCCGTGCTGGGCAATGTCTATCTGCCGCCGTGCGCTTTTTGCATCGGGTCGCTGCGCTCCGGGATGCGGCTGCGCTTCTCCGCCAGGTAGTCGCGCAACAGCACGAAGCGGTAGCCCTTCTCCTGCAGCCCGGCGATCAGGCGCGGCAGCGCCTCCGCCGTATGCCAGCCGCGGCCGTTGATGTGGTGGATGAGAATGTCGCCTGGCTGCGTGCCTTCGAGCGTTTCGCGCACCATGCGGCCCGCGGTTTCGTGCGGATCGGGATCGCCGACCTCCCAGCGATAATGGACCACGCGGAAGCCGAGCGCTTCGGCGTCGGCCAGGACGCGCTGGTTATAGGTGATGGCGGGGAAACGGAAGAACGCGGTGCCGCGGCCGGTGAGACGGGCGATCTCGGCGTCGGTGCGCAGGATCTCGCCGCGAACCTCCGCGTCGCTCAAGAGCGTCATGCGGTTGGGATGGTCCCAGCTGTGGTTTTCCAGCTCGACGAAATCGAGCGCGGCAAGCGCCTTCACCGCATCGGCGTTGTCCTGCACGAAACGGCCGGACAGGAACAGGGTGAAGGGAATGCGGTGCGCGACGAGATAGTCCGAGATGCCGGTATCGAGCTTCATCGGCCGCTGCTGCTCGCAGGCATCGAAGGTGAGGGCGACGACGCGCGCCTCCGTCGGCAGCCGCAGGATCACGTCGGCGCGCGCGCCGGTTTGCGCCAGCGCGAGCACGGCGATGCCCGCGACCCATGCCTTCATGACGCCCCCACCCCGCTATCGTCCGGAGCAGCAATCTATCCGATCCGCCCGAAGCGGTCGAACCGCTGCGGCCCGGTCAGTCGTCGGTTGTCGAGGGGTGCTTGGCGGCCGCGAGGGCGTCGAGCTCCTGGGCGGCGGCCAGCAGTTTGGCCGCGAAATCCGGCTTGGCTCCGGCTCGGGCATACAGGCGAAGGTCGCGCGCGATATCGCTGGCATTCTTGTGCGCGCCGATCGTGTCCGTGTAGTCGTCGCGCATCCCGCACTCCGTCCTTGAACCAGCTTGCGGGAGTGTGGTGCGCGTCTGCGAACCGCAACAGCTAGGTTTTTCCTGTAAGCAAATCTACCTAACCGCCTCGCGGATCGCCGGGCAGCGCGGTTCGCGCCGCCGAATGCGCCGCCCGGGACATTGATCGGATGGTGAAGAAACAGGTATCAATGCCGCAGCGCCCCGTTTTTGTGCAGAACGGGGAGAACTTCAAGGAGGGTTCGAGTCCAACCGGCATCGAATGTCATTCTCCGACACGGAACGCCTCTCGGTTCGCGGCGTTCCTTTCCGCGCTCTGGTCGCGACCGCCGTTGACGACATCATCGTCATCGACGCTTTGGACAACGTTCATCTGCAGATTGCTTCAGGCGCCGGCGCGCCAGGCCAAAGGCTGCGCGCGGAATCCCGGTGTTGCGTCCCCTATGGCGATCGATCGGAGGCAGCGGCATGACCAACGAAGCGCTCGTTTTCGTCGTGGACGACGATCCGGATGTGCGCGATTCCCTGCGCAGCCTCCTGGAAGCCGCCGGGTTTGCCGTCAAGGACTTCGGCTCGGCCAAGGCCTTCCTGGCCGAATCCGGCAGTACGGGCGGCTGCCTGATTGCCGACATCCGCATGCCGGAAATGGACGGTCTCGAACTTCAGGAGGAGATCGTGCGGCGGGGCAGCGGCCTTCCCGTCGTGATCATCACCGGCCATGGCGACGTGCCGCTCGCCGTGCGTGCGATGAAGGCAGGTGCTGTCGACTTCATCGAAAAGCCGTTCGACGACGAGCTGCTTCTCGCCAGCGTCCGCCGCGCCCTCGAGATCGGCAAGGCCACCCGCAGCAGAGCCGCCGAGGCCGCCGCCGCCGAGCGCATGCTGGCGCTGCTGACGCCGCGCGAGAAATCCGTGCTCGAACAGCTCGTGGTCGGCCGCTCCAACAAGGTCGCGGCCTACGAGCTCGGCATCTCGCCGCGCACCGTCGAAATCCACCGCGCCCACATCATGGACAAGATGAACGCGCGCAGCCTTTCCGATCTGGTGCGCATCTCGCTGGCGGCGCGGCCCGGCGGACGGGCTTCGGGCCATGCCTAGGGTCTGACGCGTATACGCAGTCGCCCTTATATTGTGCGCAATCCCGCGGTGCCTAACTCCCGCCGCCCCGCTGCAGGACGCGTCCCGTGACGACTCAAGGTGATCGGCTGGTCTATGTCGTCGATGACGACGAGGCCGTGCGCGAGTCGACGCTGGTCCTGCTCGAATCCGAAGGCATTGCCGCGCTCGGCTTTGCGTCGGCACAGCAATTCCTTCGCGACTTCGAGCGGACGCGGGCCGGCTGCCTTGTCCTGGACGTTCACATGCCCCAGATGAGCGGCATCGAGCTGCTCGCCGCGTTGCGGGCGGACGGCGTCGCCACCCCCGCTCTCGTGCTCACCGGGCGCAGCGATCCGGCGCTCGAAGAATTGGCGCGGCGCCATGGGGCTTCGATGCTCAGCAAGCCACCGCCGGGCGACGAGCTGCTTGTGCTCGTTCGCGCGGCGCTGGAGCGCCGGCGCGTTACGTAGAATCGGCTAGGCACTTTGTCCGAATATCGCGCGATCTTTGTCCGCGATAACGTCTGTCCATCCCTCCCGCAGTCCCCCCGACGAAGTGAGGGCGGGCGCGGCGGCTTCGATTTACAGCCGCCGTGTCCGGTTTCGTACTCCGATCTCTCCGGCCTCTACGCAGAATCCCGTATCGCCCGGTTGCCAGCGGTATGGGTGAATTGTGCTCCAGCCTTGAGCGCCCAGGATGAGCCCGCCGATCGACTTCAAGCTTCTGTTCGAGCGGGCGGCAGGGCCGTTTCTGATCCTCGATCCGGAACTGAATATCGTCGCGGCCAGCGACAGCTATTGCCGCGCCACCCTGGTTGAGCGCGACGCCGTTCTGGGCCGCAACATCTTCGACGTCTTTCCCGACGACGCATCGCGGCCGCAGGCCGATGGCGTCGCGAACCTGCGGACCTCGCTGGACCGCGTTCTGCGCCTGCGCCGTCCCGATGCGATGGCGACGCAGCGCTACGACATCCGGCGTCCGGACGGCGGCTTCGACGAACGATACTGGAATCCGATGAACCTGCCGGTGCTCGGCGACGACGGGCAGGTCCGCTGGATCGTCCACCGGGTCCATGATGTGACGCGGTCCCTGCGCGATCCCGACTCTGCCGTGTCGCAGCAGCGCCTGGCGCGCGATCAAGAACTGGTGATCCGGCGCCTGCGCGACGCCAATGAGGAGCTGGCGCAACTCGACGGCCTGCGCCAGGGGCTGCTCGACATGGCGCGGCTGAACACGCTGTCGATGCTGGCGTCCGCTCTGGCCAATGACGTGTCGCAGCCGCTGACCGCGGCGAAGAATTATCTCGGCGCCTTGCGCCGCAGCCGCGGCCTGCCGGTCCCGGATGAGACCCGCACTGAGGATTTGCTCGCCAAAGTGGCGGTTCAGGTCGACCGCGCGGGCGAAATCGTCAAGAGCCTTCGTTCACTGATGTCCGCCGGCTCTACCGTGCACCGGCCGGAGAACATCGCCGCGGTGATCGCCGAAGCGGCGCGGCTGTCGCAGGGTGCCTTAAGCGCAGCGGATGCGGAATTTGCCGTCGATGTCGACCCGGCCTTGCCGCCGGTGAAGGTCGATCGCGTGCAGATTCAGCAATTGATCGTCAATCTCCTGAGCAACGCGGCGCAGGCGGTGCAGGGACGCGATCGGCGGTCGGTTGGGATAGTGGCACGTGTTCGCGGCCGCGCGCTGAGCCTCGAAGTGTCCGATACCGGTCCGGGTCTGCCGCAGGCGGTGGCGCGGCGCCTGGCCGAGCCGCTGGCGGCGACGAAGCTGCTGGAGTTCGGCCTTGGCCTTCCCATCTGCCGGCAAATCGCCCAGGAGCATGGCGGCACGCTGTCGGCGTCGCCGAACGATCCGCAAGGAACGATCATCGCGATAACGCTGCCGCTGGACTGACCGGCGCGGCGAACCCGTTTATATGATTTCTATATTTTCCGGTTCGCGGCGGAGCCTCGAATTTATACGCTGCGGCGCACCATATTCGCTCCCTGATATCCCCTTGGGAGCCGAACATGACTTTTCTTCGCGCCTTGTCCGAGCACGAACGCTGGCAGTGGTTCGCGGCGGGCGAAACCGCCGGCGCCGCTTATCCGCGCTCCCACCCGGCCGGCAACGAGCCCGAACGCGTGCTGTTCGAGATCGGCCTCATCTTCGCGCTGCCGCTGGCGCTGGCCGCGTTCGTCACGCTGATGCTGGGGGGCTGAGCGTGTTCGACGCGATCCTCGCCGTTGCCGGCATCGGCTTCTTCATCGTCGCGATCGCCTATGCGGTCGCTTGCGACAAGCTCTAAGGCCCGCGCCATGACGCTCGACTATGTCCTCGCCGGCGCGGTCACGCTCTTCGTGCTCGGCTATCTCGTCTACGCCCTGATCCGCCCGGAGAAGTTCTGATGACCGTCAATGGCTGGATCCAGATCGCCGTCTATTGCGGCATCGTGATCGCACTCGCCAAGCCGCTGGGCTGGTATCTGGCGCGGGTTTTCAATGGCGAGCGCACGCTTCTGACGCCGGTGCTGCGCCCGGTTGAGCGCCTGTTCTACGCAATCGGCGGCATCGACGAGCGCGAGGACCAGCATTGGGTGACCTATGGCGTCGCCATGCTGGCGTTCAGCCTCGCCGGCTTTCTGTCGCTCTATGCCCTGATGCGCCTGCAGGACGTGCTGCCCTACAACCCGCAGCATCTTCCCGCGCTCAGCGAGCATCTGTCGTTCAACACGGCGATGAGCTTCGTCACCAACACCAACTGGCAGTCTTATGTGCCGGAAACGACGATGAGCTATCTCGTTCAGATGGCGGGATTGACGGTGCACAATTTCGTCTCCGCCGCGACCGGCATCGCGCTCGCCGTCGCGCTGGTGCGCGGCTTCGCCCGGCGCTCCGCCAAGGGCGTCGGCAATTTCTGGGTCGATCTGACGCGTTGCACGCTCTACATCCTGCTGCCCGCTTCGATCCTCGTCGGCTTGTTCTTCGTCTGGCAGGGCGTGCCGCAGAACCTGAACGCCTATACCGACGCCACGACGCTCGAAGGCGTGAAGCAGACCATCGCGCAAGGCCCCGTCGCGTCTCAGGAAGTGATCAAGATGCTGGGCACCAATGGCGGCGGTTTCTTCAACACCAATTCGGCGCATCCTTATGAGAACCCGAACGCGCTGACCAACCTCGTCCAGATCGTTCTGATCTTCAGCCTCGGCGCCGCGCTCACCAACCTGTTCGGCCGCATGGTCGGCAATCAGCGCCAGGGCTGGGCGATCTTCGCGGTGATGGGCCTGCTGTTCCTCACCGGTGTCGCCGCGCTCTATGCCGCCGAAGCGCCCGGCAATCCTGCTTTCCACGCGCTTGCCGTCGACCAGTCGGCCGGCGCGCTGCAGGCCGGCGGCAACATGGAAGGCAAGGACGTCCGCTTCGGCATCGCCAATTCCGCGCTCTTCGCCACCATCACGACCGACGCCTCCTGCGGCGCCGTCAACGCCATGCATGACAGCTTCCTGCCGCTCGCCGGCATGGTCCCGCTGATCAACATCATGCTGGGCGAGATCATCTTCGGCGGCGTCGGCTCGGGCCTCTACGGCATGCTGTTGTTCGCGATCCTGTCGGTGTTCGTCGCCGGATTGATGGTCGGGCGCACGCCGGAATATCTGGGCAAGAAGATCGAGGGCAGGGAAGTGAAGATGGCGATGCTCGCGATCCTCATCCTGCCGCTGTCGATCCTGGGCTTCACCGCGCTCGCCACCGTGCTGCCCGCCGGCCTGGCCGGCCCGCTCAACGCCGGTCCGCACGGCTTCAGCGAGATTCTCTACGCCTACACTTCGGGCACCGGCAACAACGGCAGCGCCTTCGCGGGGCTCACGGCGAACACCTGGTTCTACAATGTGACGCTCGCCTTCGCGATGCTGATCGGCCGTTTCCTGATGATCGTGCCGATGCTCGCCGTCGCCGGCTCGCTCGCCGCCAAGAAGATCGTGCCGCCTTCGGCCGGCACCTTCCCGACCGACGGCGGCCTGTTCGTCGGCCTCGTCATCGGTGTGATCCTGATCGTCGGCGGCCTGACCTTCTTTCCGGCCCTCGCGCTCGGCCCCATCGTCGAGCATTTCGCGATGCTGGCCGGCAATCTTTTCTGAGAGACACACGATGAGCAGCACGCGCGCCGCCGCCGCGACGATGACGGATCCCAAGATCGTCCTTCCCGCCCTCTGGGATTCGGTCAAGAAGCTCGACCCCCGCCACATGATCGCCAATCCGGTGATGTTCGTGGTCGAGATCGTCGCGGCGCTGACTACGGTCCTGTTCCTGCGCGATCTCGCGATCGGCGCACCCGGCCTCGGCTTCGCGTTCCAGATCAATCTGTGGCTGTGGTTCACCGTCATCTTCGCCAACTTCGCCGAAGCCGTCGCCGAAGGCCGCGGCAAGGCGCAGGCCGCGAGCCTGCGCAAGACCAAGACCGAGGCTTCGGCCAAGCTGCTCGACAAGACCGGCAAATGGACCGCGATCCCGGCGACGCAGCTCAAGCAGGGCGACATCGTGCTGGTCGAGGCCGGCGATCTCATCCCCAGCGACGGCGACGTGATCGAGGGCGTCGCCTCCGTCAACGAAGCGGCGATCACCGGCGAGTCCGCGCCCGTGATCCGCGAGAGCGGCGGCGACCGCTCGGCGGTGACCGGCGGCACGCTGGTGATCTCCGACCGGATCAAGGTCCGCATCACCGCGGCGCAAGGCTCGACCTTCATCGACCGCATGATCGCGCTGGTCGAAGGCGCCGCGCGCCAGAAGACCCCCAACGAGATCGCGCTCAACATCCTGCTCGCCGGCATGACGCTGATCTTCGTCTTCGCGGTGGCGACGATCCCCAGCTTCGCCGCCTATGCCGGCGGCAGGCTCTCGATCCTGGTCCTGGTCGCGCTGTTCGTGACCTTGATCCCGACCACCATCGGCGCGCTGCTTTCGGCCATCGGCATCGCCGGCATGGACCGGCTGGTGCGTTTCAACGTTCTCGCCATGTCGGGCCGCGCCGTGGAAGCGGCGGGCGATGTCGACACGCTGCTGCTCGACAAGACCGGCACCATCACCTTGGGCAACCGCCAAGCCACCGAATTCCTCGCCCTCACCGGCGTCGCCGAGCGCGATCTCGCCGACGCGGCGCAGCTCTCCTCGCTCTCCGACGAGACGCCCGAAGGCCGTTCCATCGTCGTGCTGGCGAAGGAGAAATACGGCATCCGCGGCCGCGAACTCGCCGGCACGGGCGCGCAGTTCGTGCCCTTCACGGCGCAGACCCGGATCAGCGGCATCGATCTCGACGGCGCCGTGATCCGCAAGGGCGCGGTCGATGCCGTGCTCGACCATGTCCGCGCCCGCGCCGGCATTCCGGCCGGGACCGACCGCGACGGCGCCGTCGCCGCTGCGATCCAGGCGGTCGGCGCCGACGCCGCGCAGCAGCTCACCGCCTTCGCCGAGCGCATCGCCAAGTCCGGCGGCACGCCGCTGGCGGTCGCGAAGGACGGCAGGATTCTCGGCGTCATTCACCTCAAGGACATCGTCAAGGGCGGCATCCGCGAGCGCTTCGCGGCGCTGCGCAAGATGGGCATCCGCACCGTGATGATCACCGGCGACAACCCGCTCACCGCCGCCGCCATCGCCGCCGAGTCCGGGGTCGACGATTTCATGGCGCAGGCGACGCCGGAGACCAAGCTCAAGCTGATCCGCGACGAGCAGGCGCAGGGCAAGCTGGTCGCGATGTGCGGCGACGGCACCAACGACGCGCCGGCGCTGGCCCAGGCCGATGTCGGCGTCGCGATGAACACTGGCACCATGGCGGCGCGCGAGGCCGGCAATATGGTCGACCTCGACAGCGATCCGACCAAGCTCATCGAAGTGGTGGAGATCGGCAAGCAGCTGCTGATGACGCGCGGCGCTCTGACGACCTTCTCCATCGCCAACGACGTCGCCAAGTATTTCGCCATCATCCCGGCGATGTTCCTCGCCTTCTATCCGCAGCTCCAGGCGCTGAACGTGATGCGGCTGCATTCGCCGCAAAGCGCCATCTTGTCGGCGATCGTGTTCAACGCCCTGATCATCGTCGGCCTGATCCCGCTGGCGCTGCGCGGCGTCGCCTACCGACCGGTGGGCGCGGCCCAGATCCTGCGCCGCAATCTTCTGATCTATGGTCTCGGCGGCATCCTGGTGCCCTTCGCCGGCATCAAGCTGCTTGACGTCCTCATCACCGCCACCGGCCTCGCCTAAGGAGCGCCCCATGGTCCGACAGATTCGCCCCGCCATCGTCCTCATCGTCCTGATGACGCTCTTGACTGGCCTCGTCTATCCGCTGGGTATGACGGGATTGGCGCAGCTCCTCTTCCCGCACCAGGCGAACGGCAGCCTGATCGTCATGAACGGCAAGACCATTGGCTCTGAGCTGATCGGCCAGCAATTCGCCAGCCCGCGCTATTTCCACGGCCGCCCCTCCGCTGCCGGCAACGGCTACGACGCCGCCAATTCCTCCGGCTCCAATCTGGGTCCGACCTCGAAAGCCCTCATCACGCGGGTGACGGCCGATACCGCGACGCTGGCGAAGGAGAATCCCGGCGTGCCGGTGCCGATCGATCTGGTGACGACCTCGGCGAGCGGGCTCGATCCCGACATCACGCCGGCCGGCGCCTATTTCCAGGTGCCGCGCATCGCCAAGGCGCGCAGCCTCGCCCCCGAACGCGTCCGCGCTCTGGTCGAAGCGCATATCGAGGGCCGCCTGCTGGGCTTCATCGGCGAGCCGCGCGTCAATGTTCTCAAGCTCAACCTGGCGCTGGATGCGCTGCCGTGACGCTGCGCCGCCCGTGCGAAAGGCGTACAGTCGCGCCGCATGAGCGATGAGCGTTCGCAAGCCCGTCCGTCGCCCGAAGCGCTGCTGCGCGAGGCGGGGCAGCAAGGGCGCGGACGGCTGAAGGTTTTCCTCGGCGCCGCGCCGGGGGTCGGCAAGACCTATGAAATGCTGATGCAGGGCCGCCGGCGCCGGCTCGACGGCGTCGATGCCGTGATCGGCGTGGTCGAGACGCATGGCCGCGTCGAGACCGATCTGCTGACCAAGAGCTTCGAGAAAATTCCCAAGCGTCGCATCCCGTACAAGGGCCACGTCCTCGCCGAGATGGACCTCGACGCCATCCTGCAGCGCAAGCCCGGCCTGGTCCTGGCCGATGAACTCGCCCACACCAACGCGCCCGGCAGCCGCCATCCCAAGCGCCACATGGATGTCGAGGAACTGCTCGAACGCGGCATCGACGTCTACACCACGCTCAACGTCCAGCACATCGAGAGCCTGAACGATGTCGTCGCCCGCATCACCGGCGTGCAGGTGCGCGAAACCGTGCCCGACTCCATCCTCGACCGTGCCGACGACGTCGAGCTGATCGACCTGACGCCCGACGATCTCATCCAGCGTCTCAAGGAAGGCAAGGTCTACGTCCCCGAGCAGGCCGAGCGCGCCATCGGCTCCTACTTCATGCCCGGCAATCTCACCGCCCTGCGCGAACTGGCGCTGCGCCGCACCGCCCAGCGCGTCGACGCCCAGATGGTCGACTACATGCGCGCCCATGCGATTGCCGGGCCGTGGGAAGCGAGCGAGCGTGTCCTGCTCGTGATCGACGAACGCCCTGGCGGGGCCGCGCTGGTGCGCTATGCCCGCCGCCTCGCCGACCGCCTGCGCGCCTCCTGGACCGCGATCCATGTCGAGACCTCGAGCGCCCAGCGGCTGAGCGAAGACGAACGCGACCGCGTCGCCGAAGCCCTGCGTCTCGCCGAACGCCTCGGCGGCGAGGCGGTGACCGTCCCGGCCGCGTCCGCCGCCGGCGGGGTCGTCGACTACGCCCATGCCAACAACTACACCCACATCGTGGTCGCGTCGCAGCCGCATTCGTGGCTGCACGAATTGGTGCGCGGCTCGGCGGCGCAGGAGATCATCCGCCGCGCCGGCGACATCAGCGTCCATGTCGTGCCGGAACAGCACGATGCAAAGGGTGGCGGTGACGCGCGCGGGCCCCGCCTCGCCGCTGTCGCGCCGTCGCGCGATCTTGCCGCTTACGGCGTCAGCGCCGCCATGGCCGTCGCCGCGCTGCTCGTCGGCCTGGCGCTCCAGCGCACGCTCGGCCTCTCCAACGTTTCGCTCGTCTTCCTCGTCGCGGTGCTGGCCAGCGCCGTGACCTATGGCTTGTGGCCGTCGCTGTTCGCGACCCTGGTCAGCGTCCTCGCTTACAACTTCTTCTTCCTGCCGCCGCTCTATACCTTCACCATCGCCGCGCCGGAGAACGTGCTGGCGCTCGTCACCTATGCCGTGATCGCGGTGATCGCCAGCAACCTCACCGCCAATGTCCGCGCCCAGGCGATGGCGGCGCGCCAGCGCGCTAAGATGACGGAGGACCTCTATCTCTTCAGCCGCAAGCTCGCCGGCGTGATCCAGCTCGACGATTTGCTCTGGGCCACGGCGCATCAGATCGCTCAGATGCTGCGCCTGCGCGTCGTGCTGCTGCTTCCCGAAGGCGAGAGCGTCGAGGTGCGCGCCGGCTTTCCCCCCGAAGACTTGCTCGACGATGCCGATCTCGCCGCCGCCAAATGGACCTGGCAGCACGCCCAGGCCGCCGGCCGCGGCGCCGACACGCTGCCCGGCGCCAAGCGCCTGTTCCTGCCGATGAAGACCGGCCGCGGCATCGTCGGCGTCATCGGCCTCGACGGCGATGCGCCCGGACCGCTGCTGTCGCCCGACCAGCGCCGCCTCCTGGACGCGCTGTCGGACCAGGCGGCGCTCGCCATCGAGCGCATCAACCTCGTCGTCGACGTCGACCGCACCCGCCTCGCCGCCGAGACCGAGCGTTTGCGCAACGCGCTGCTCACCTCGGTCAGCCACGATCTGCGCACGCCGCTGGCCTCGATCCTGGGTTCGGCGACGAGCCTGAAGACCTATCGCGCCACGCTCGACGCCAAGGCGCAGGACGAGCTGATCGGCGTGATCGCCGATGAGGCCGAGCGGCTCAACCGCTTCATCGCCAATCTCCTCGACATGACGCGGCTGGAATCGGGCGCGGTCCAGCCCAAGATCGAGCCGGTGGATCTGAGCGACGTCATCGGCAGCGCCCTGCGCCGCGCCGGCGCCGTGTTGGGAATGCACCAGGTCGAAGTCGCGGTCTCGCCTGCGCTGCCGCTGGCGCTCGGCGATCCGGTGCTGATCGAGCAGGTGCTGTTCAACCTGCTGGACAACGCCGCGAAATACACGCCCGCCGGCACCGCCATCCAGATCGCGGCGCGTGCCGACGCCGGCCGTATCCTGCTGCAGGTCGCCGACCGAGGCCCGGGCCTGCCGGCCGACGCGCGCGAGCGCATCTTCGATAAATTCTACCGCGTCCACGCCGGCGACACTCAGCGCGCTGGCACCGGGCTGGGCCTGGCCATCGCGCGCGGCTTCGTCGAGGCGATGGGCGGCACCATCGCCGCCGCCAATCGTGACGCTGGCGCCGGCGCGGTCTTCACGCTTACGCTCCCGGCCGCGCCCCCCAACGAGCTCAAGACATGAGCGGCAAGCCGTTGCACCTGCTGATCGTCGACGACGAGCCGCCGATCCGCCGCCTGCTGAAGACCAGCTTCGCGGCCCAGGGTTACCGCGCCGAAGAAGCGGCGGACGGGGCCGCCGCCCTCGCCATCCTCAAGCGCGGCGACATCGATCTCGTTGTCCTCGACCTGGGGCTGCCCGGCATGGACGGTTTTGCCGTGATCGAGGCCTTGCGCGCGGAGGGCTCGGCCGTTCCCGTCGTCGTGCTGTCCAGCCGCGACGATGAAGCCGGCAAGGTCCGCGCCCTCGACCTCGGCGCCGACGACTACGTCACCAAGCCGTTCGGCGTCGACGAGTTGATGGCGCGCATCCGCGCCGCGCTGCGCCACAGGCTGCAGGCGCAGGGCACCCAGCCGGTGTTCAGGAGCGGCGATCTCAGCGTCGATCTCGTCCGCCGCATCGTCACGGTGCGCGACAAGGAGGTGAAGCTCAGTCCGCGCGAATACGATCTCCTGGCGCTGCTCGTTCGCCACGCCGGCAAGGTCCTGACCCACAAATTCGCGATGCGCGAGATCTGGGGCAGCGAGACCGACGTGCAATATCTGCGCGTCTATATCCGCGCCCTGCGCCAGAAGATCGAGGCCGATCCGGAACGTCCAGCCCACATCCTGACCGAGCAAGGCGTTGGCTACCGCCTGCGCGCGCCGGACTGAACTCAGCCCATTGCCGCGTTGGCGGCATAGACCAGCGCCGCACCCAGCACCGTCATCGCCGTGGTGAGGAATTTGGGATGGGCGTGATGGCTCTCCGGCACCAGGTCGCTGGCGCCCAGGTAGAGGAACAGCCCCGCGAACACCGCCAGCACCGTCGCGAACGCCTCCTGCGGCAGGCGCAGGAAGAAGGCGAGGCCGATGCCGACCGCCGGCGCCAGCGAATCCGCCAGCAGCCAGCGCATCCCATCGGCGCGCGTGCCGCCGTTCTTCAGCACCACGTTCATGGTGTTGATGCCGTCGGAGAAATCGTGCGTCAGCACCGCGATGGCGACGGCAACACCGACCGCGCCCGAGATCTGGAAGGCGAAGCCGATGGCAAGGCCGTCGAACACGCTGTGCGCCACCAGGGTGACGGCGCCGAGCCCGCTGCGCGGCGGGCCGTGGCTGTGTCCGTGCTCGTGCCCGCCGTCATGGTCGTGGCCGGCGGCGTGCAGCAGTGCCAGGCGGTCGAGCAGCAGGTAGAACAGGAAGCCGCCGGCGACATACAGCGTCGTCGCCGCCGGTGCCACGCGCGACAGGTGCATCGCCTCGGGCAGAAGATCGAAGAACGCGACGCCGACCACCGCGCCGGCGCTGAAGCCCAGAATCAGGTGCAGCCGGTCCTTGAGGCGCAGCGCCACCAGTCCGCCCAGCATGGTCGCGGCGAACGCGGCGGGCGCAAGCAAGAGGGAGAGCATGGAACAGAGCGAACCGTTGTTGTCGGCTGTCTCATACCATAGCATCGCGCCCGTCCACGCATGAGGCAGCCATGGCGGCCAAGAAGCGCACAGCAAAGAAGCGTCCGGCAAAGAAGAAGGCTGCGAAGACCAAGACCATGCCGCGCAAGCGCCAGACGCCTGGGCCAAAGCCGGTGGCGCGGCGGCCGGCGTCCAAGCGGCGCGCACCCGACGCGGTCGAAGAAGCCTCCCGCGAAAGCTTCCCCGCCAGCGACCCGCCCAGCTGGACGCCGGTGACCGGCGAAGAGCGCTAGGTGGTCGTTCTCGCATCGGTTGCCGATATCCCGTCCTGGCTCGAACTCGTCCGCGAGGTCGAGCCGCTGTTCGGTCCGATGCCGATGTTCGACCTCACTTTGAAGACCAAGATCGCCGAAGGCGCGGCGCTGTGCGCTCGCGATGCGTCAGGCACCGTCTGCGGCGGTGTCCTGCTCGGCGGCGAAGTGCCGGACAATTGGCTCCGCTGGCTTGCGGTGCGCCGCAAAGCGCGCGGGCAGGGGATCGGCGGCGCCCTGTTGCAGGCCGTCCTTGCGCGCTGGCCGGGACCCTGTGCGATTTCGCTCGCCACCTTTGGCGCCGACAACGTCGAAGGCCGCCCCGCCCGCCGTCTCTACGAGCGCTTCGGCTTTGAACCGCGCGAGATGCTGCCGCGCGGCCCCGAAGGCGGCACGCGCCAGCTTTATGTCCTGGTGCGCGGATGAGCCCCGCCGCCCGCCGCAACATCCGCCTGCTCGGTGGCTTCAATTTCTGCAACGATTCCCGTGTCTACGCGCCGGTCATGGTGATCTATTTCCAGCAGGTCACCGGCTCCTATGCGCTGGCGGTGCTGCTGTTCTCGGTCGCCAAGATCGCATCGTCGGCGTTCGAAGTGCCGACCGGCACGCTGTCCGACCGCGTCGGCCGCAAGTTCATGCTGCTGCTGGGCCAGATCGCTTCGGTCGTCTCCATCGCGCTCTATGCGCTCGGCCGCGATTTCGCGCTTCTCGCCGCCGGCGCGGTGCTCGAAGGCCTCGCTTTCGCGCTGTTCAGCGGCAACAACGAGGCGCTGCTCTACGACACGCTGAAGGACGACGGCGCGCAAGCGCAATACGCCCACTGGCAGGGACGCCTCAGCGCGATATTCCAGGGCGCGCTGGCGGTCTCGGCCGCGGTCGCCGGCGCCGCGCTGTTCTTCTTTCCGCAGGTCTTTTCGTTGCGCTCGCTGTTCGTGCTCTCGCTTCTGCCGCAAGGCTTGGGACTCGTCTTCGCGGCGTTGATCGCCGAGCCCCGGCGCAGCGACGCCTTCGCGGCCAACATCTTCGCGCATTTCCGCGAGGCCTGGGCCGGCTTCGCGCGCGATCCCCGCCTGCGCCAGCTCAGCGTCGCTTCGATGCTTGGCTTCGCCATCGGCGAGGCCAAGCACATGTTCCACCCCGCCTTCTTCGCGCTGTTCTGGCCGGCCTGGGCCCTCGGCGTCGCCGGCGTTCTGGTGCATGCGCTGGCGGCGCTCGGCTTCCGCGTCGGCGGGCCGCTGGTGCGCCGCTTCACCGAGCTCAAGGTCCTGGTCGGCGCCAGCGGCGCCAGCATCGCCGCCGGCATCGCAGCCGTCGCGATCCCGACCGTCGCCAGCCCGGCCCTGATCTCGTCCGCCTCGGTGTTCTACGGCCCCGCCATGGTGGCGCAGGGCAGCCTGATGCAGAAGGCGTTCAGCGACGCCCAGCGCGCCACCATGGCGTCGCTGATCTCGCTGGGCGGCAACATCCTGTTCGCCGCCGCCGTCTTCGCCATTGGTGCCTTCGCCGACCGCGTCGGCGCCCGCGCCGCGCTGCTGACGGCCGAAATCCTGACGATCCCGGTGACGCTGCTGTATTGGCGCCTGTTCGCGGCGCCGGCGACGGACTAACGCGTTCCTTTCGCCAGCGCGCGTTCGACCGCTTCCGGCTCGCGCTCGATGACGGTCAGCAGCACCCGCGCCGCGACATCCAGCTTGCGCCCCTGTTCCCAGCCCTCCAGCGTGCGCGCCGGCACGCCGTAGCGCCGCTCGAACTCGCGCGGGCTTTTGGCGGCACGCTTGCGGATTTTCTTGACCCGCTCGGGCGACATGGGGTCGAGTTCGTAAGTGGGTAATTCGATCTCGCCGCGCTTCCATGCCAGAGCTTCCTCGAGCCCCGCGATAAGCGCGCGGCCAAACTCCGTGTCGTTTTTCGCGGTGCCGAACCCTTTTTTCTCTCTAGCCATTGGCATACTCCTCTATCAGGGTTCGAAGCGCCGACCGCTGATGCTCGGATAGATCGTCCTGCACGCTCTTGCTGTAGGCAAACAGCAGAATTGCGACGTCATCGCTCCACATGACGACGTATATCGCTCGACCGCCGCCGCGCTTGCCGCACCCCTTCATGGCGAAACGGATTTTCCGCGCACCGCTCAAGCCGGGAACGACATCGCCAATATCCGGATTGGCCAAGATGGTCGCCATCAGCTTGACGATGTCGGCTTCCGTCGCCCCGAGTTTCTTCAGCGACTTTTCGAAGCTCGCGGTCCGAACGATCTTCACGCCGTGACAATACGCTACTAGCGTACTTTGTCAACCATTCCGCTTGCCGCTCGGGCTGGAAAGCGCCAAACACGGGCCATGAAAGTCAAACTCCACAAGGGCGATCTGCCGGCCGGACTCGATCTGGGGCCGCTCATCGCCATCGACAGCGAGACCTTGGGCCTCAATCCGCAGCGCGACCGGCTCTGCCTGGCGCAGCTGTCGTCCGGCGACGGCGTCTGCCACGCCGTGCAGTTCGCGCCGGGCGACTATGCCGCGCCCAACCTCAAGCGCCTGCTCGCCGATCCCAAATCGCTCAAGCTGTTCCACTATGCCCGCTTCGACGTCGCCATGTTCCGCAAATATCTGGGCGTCGTCACCGCGCCGATCTATTGCACCAAGATCGCGTCCAAGCTGGTGCGGACCTATACCGACAAGCACGGCCTCAAGGACATCGTGAAGGAGTTGCTCGGCGTCGATCTGTCCAAGGAGCAGCAGAGCTCGGATTGGGGCGCGCCGGTGCTCAGCGAGAAGCAGCTCGCCTATGCCGCCAACGACGTCGCCCATCTGCACAAGCTCAAGGACGTCCTCGACACCATGCTCGCGCGCGAGCACCGCGCCGAGCTGGCGCGGTCTTGCTTTCATTTCCTCCCCACCCGCGCCGAACTCGATCTCGCCGGCTGGGAGGAAACCGACATCTTCGCGCACTGATGCCGCTCAGTTTTGCCCGGCCCATCGCAGCATCTTGGCATGCGGCGGCCGGGCGAAGCGCCAGGCGCGCGCCTCGATCAGGCGGCGCACATTGTCCGCCAAAGGGCGGCAGCCGAAATAGCGGATGGCTTTGGCGTCGTATACCGGCAGCATCGCCAAGGTGCACTGCGCGCAGCAATAGGCGCCCTTGGGATAACCGTTGTGGAAGTTCGACCGCATGATCCGCAAGGCGAGGTCGGCCTCCACGCGCTCATAGAACCCGGAAGCTCGCCGGCCGGCTGCTTTCTGTCCGGCCAGCAGCAGCGCCCCGCGCAGGAACGTCCCGACCGGCGCGCCCGAGACTGTGAAGCCGCCCGGATGCCGGACCGATTTGGGCAAGCTCAGCTCCGCAAACGGACCCAGCTCGGCGGGCGCCGCGTCGCGAAGGAACGCGACGTCGCCGGTTGTGAACCGCTGGCGCCGGCGCGCCTGTTCGGCCAGTTCGAAAATCCTGGCATAGTCCATCGCCCCGGTTCCCCCGTACCTGTGCCGGATGCGATGGTACAACAGGTCGGCAGCGAAGGATGGCCGCAGCAGGGCCAGCTCCAACGGCGCAGGTCCAGCCGCCGCAAGGAACGCTGCCGACGGCGATACCGCTCGTTTACCCCGCCGCAATAAAGTAACTTGAACCGCTGCCCGCCATGGGACACATTTGGCACGATTTTCGCCTATAGCTGGTTCCGCCGCGGCGAGCCGCAAGGTTTGTCTAACAAAAACAAGGGGCTGTATGGCGTCCGCCAAGATCAAAGCCGTCAAGCCGGCATCGGCCCGCACCCGCGATCTGGCCGCGGCGCGCCGCGTCCTGCGCCACGCCACCGACGCCATCGCCGCCATCGGCGAGTCGCTCGACGGCGAGTTCTCCCGCGCCATCGATGCCATCCTCACGGTCGAGGGCCGCGTCATCGTCAGCGGCATGGGCAAGTCCGGCCATATCGGGCGCAAGATCGCCGCCACGCTCGCCTCCACCGGCACGCCGGCGCTGTTCCTGCATCCGGCCGAAGCCAGCCACGGCGATCTGGGCATGGTCACGCGCGCCGATGCGCTGCTGATGCTGTCCAACTCCGGCGAGACCGCCGAGCTCACCGACCTGATCACCTACGGCAAGCGCCTCGCCATCCCGCTGATCGGCATGGCCAACAATCCGGACTCGCGGCTGCTGCAGGCCTCCGATGTCGCGCTGCTGCTGCCCAAGGCACAGGAAGCCTGTCCGATGGGCCTTGCTCCCACCACCTCGACCACGATGATGCTGGCGCTCGGCGACGCGCTCGCCGTCGCGCTGATGGAGCGCCGCGGCTTCTCCGCCGACCAGTATCGCGACTTCCACCCCGGCGGCGCGCTCGGCAAGAAGCTGATCCGCGTCGGCGACATCATGCACAAGGGCGACGAGCTGCCGCTGGTCTCGCCCGAGACGCCGATGCGCGAGGTCCTGATCATCATGACGTCGAGCCGCTTCGGCGTCGCCGGCTATGCCGGCGTCGTCGACAAGAGAGGCGTCTTGCTCGGCATCATCACCGACGGCGATCTGCGCCGTCACATGGACCCCGGCCTGCTCGACGCCCAGGCCCGCGACGTGATGACGGCCAATCCCAAGACCATCGGCCCCGATGTGCTCGCTGCCGAGGCGCTCACCGTCATGAACACCGGCAAGCCGCGCGTCACCTATCTCTTTGTCGTCGATCCGGACGCCGAGTTGCGCCGCCCGCTCGGCTTTTTGAGCGTGCACGACATCCTGCGCGCCGGCCTTTCCTGAGATGACGCGGCGCAGCAGCGCGAAGGAAGCCGTCGCCCAGACGATCGCGGGCAGCGCCGTGGCGCCGGCCCGCCGCGACTGGACCGCGCGCACCCGCGACAATGCGCTCAACGCCCTGCGCTATTCGCGCTTCGTCACGGTGATGAAGCGGGCACTGCCGATCACCGCGGCGCTGCTGATCGCGGTCGTCATCGTCTACGCCTTGATCCCGCGCCAGTCCGACAAGCTGTCGCTCGAGACCAAGAGCATCGGTATCATCGAGAACGACCTCGCCATGCTCAAGCCGCGCCTCAGCGGCGCCGACCGCAAGGGCCATCCCTTCGTCGTCACCGCCGACTCCGCGACCCAGGAAGGCGCCAATGTCCACCGCGCGCGCCTGGTCAACGTCCAGGCCGATCTGACTCTGGACAAGGACCGCTGGCTCAACGCCACCGCCGCCAAGGGCTTCGTCGACATGGACAAGAACTGGCTGTCGCTGACCGGCGGCATCGCGGTGTTCTCCGACGACGGCTACGAACTGCACACCGCGCGCGCCGATGTCGACCTGAAACAAGGTCTGTTCAGGGGCAACGCGGAAGTCACCGGTCACGGACCCGCCGGCACCTTGCGCGCCGACACTTTCGAGGTCGATCGCCTGACCAGTCAGCTGGTCCTGAGCGGCCATGTCCAGATGACCATTCTTCCCGGCGAGGCGAAAAGCCGATGAAGCGTGTGCTCCTCCTCGGTCTCCTGCTGCTCGGCGCCGCCGCGCCGGTGACGGGCCGTCACGACGCCAACCAGCCGATAAACGTCTCCGCCGACCGTTTCGTCGCCGAGAAGAATCCCACTGCCGGCACCAACGGTGCGATCACCGGCACCTATTCGGGCAATGTCGTGATCACCCAGGGCGACATCAAGATGCGCGCCAACACCGTGCGCATCAACGTCATCGGCGGCAAACCGAACAAGATCTACGCCGACGGCAATGTCGTCGTCGTCTCCGCCTCCGGCACCGCCACCGGCGACGCCGGCGTCTACGATGTCGTGCCGCGCCTGGTCACGCTCACCGGTCATGTCGTGCTGACGAAAGAGAAGAACGTGATGCGCGGGGCGCAGCTCACCGTCAATCTCGTCACCGGCGTGGCGCAGCTCGGCGGTGGCGTCAGCGGCACGCATGGCACCGCGGGCGGTGGCCGCGTTCAGGGAATCTTTACCCCACCACCCCAGGGCGGGGACAAGTAAATGGGCTTCATCCTTCCTTAAAGACGAATAGGCATGGTTCTTGCCGAAGACTGGACATGACATGAGCAGCAGCGACGCCCCGTCGGAGATTTCCAACCGCCCCCGCGTGATCGAGGGCGGCAAGGGACTCGTCGCCACCCGCATCGCCAAGAGCTACAACCGCCGCCCCGTCGTACGCTCCGTCAGCCTGACCTTGAAGCGCGGCGAAGTCGTCGGCCTGCTCGGGCCCAACGGTGCCGGCAAGACCACCTGCTTCTACATGATCTCCGGCCTGATCCCGGCCGACGCCGGCACCATCGAGGTCGACGGCACCGACGTCACGCGCCTGCCGATGTACCGCCGTGCCCGTCTCGGCATCGGCTACCTGCCGCAGGAAGCCTCGATCTTCCGCGGTCTCACCGCCGAACAGAACATCCGCGCCGCCGCCGAGCTGATCGAGCCCGACGCCAACCGCCTCAACGCCATGGTCGAGGAACTTCTCGCCGAATTCGGCGTCACCCATGTCCGCCACACCCCGGCCATCGCATTGTCGGGCGGCGAGCGCCGCCGCGTCGAGATCGCCCGCGCCCTGGCCACCCATCCCTCCTACATCCTGCTCGACGAGCCGCTCGCCGGCATCGATCCCATCGCGGTGAGCGAAATCCGCGACCTCGTGGTTCACTTGAAGGATCGCGGCATCGGCGTGCTGATCACCGACCATAACGTCCGCGACGCGCTAGAGATCATCGACCGCGCCTACATCCTGCACGACGGCCAGGTCCTCAAAGAGGGCACGCCGTCCGAGATCGTCGGCGACCGCGACGTGCGCCGCGTCTATCTGGGCGAGAGGTTCTCGCTGTGAAGACCATAAAAATTGTCCTCCCCCGTTTACGGGGGAGGGGGACCCCGAAGGGGTGGAGGGGGGAGCCGCTAGGCGCCGACCTTCGCCGAGAGGTCCCCTAGATGGCTGGCGTAGGGCAAAGGCTGGAGATCCGGCAAGGCCAGGGCCTTGTCATGACCCCGCAACTGCAGCAGGCGATCAAGCTGCTGCAATTGTCAAACGTCGAGCTCGCCGAATATTGCGAACAGGAACTCGAGCGCAACCCGCTGCTGGAGCGGGACGACAATGCGCCCGCCGGCGAAGCCGAGCGCGAGCACGTCGAAGCGGCAACCAAGTCCGAAACCGTCGATGCCGAGCTGGCGCGCGAGGATTTCTCCAAGGTTGCCGACATGGACTCGGCCAGCCACGAGAACATGTATGACGGCGACACGCCGCAGCCCGGCCCGGCCCGCGAGACCGGCTCGCTCACCGACTGGACCACGGTCAAATCCGGCAACGCCTTC
Organism: uncultured Rhizobium sp.; assembly: GCA_964465935.1. Classification (GTDB taxonomy): domain Bacteria; phylum Pseudomonadota; class Alphaproteobacteria; order Micropepsales; family Micropepsaceae; genus Rhizomicrobium. The sequence goes on along the minus strand of CAYXMO010000010.1, from coordinate 3,491 downwards.
GACGGCGACGAAGACCTTCTCGAATCCACCCTCGCCGACGGCGGCACACTGAAGGACCATCTGCTCGACCAGGTTTCGATCGCGGCCTTGTCGCCGGAGAAGCGCCTGATCCTGCTCCAGCTCATCGACTCGGTGGACGAGGCGGGTTATCTGCGCGCGGACATCGCCGAAGTCGCCGAACGCCTCGGTGTCGAGCTTCTTTGCGTCGACGACACGCTGCGCACGCTGCAGGGCTTTGATCCCATCGGCGTCGGCGCCCGCGATCTCGCCGAGTGCTTGGCGCTGCAGCTCAAAGCCCAGAACCGCTACGATCCCGCCATCGCCGCGCTGCTGACGCGCCTCGACCTCGTCGCCCGCCGCGACCTCGCGCAGCTCTCGCAGCTCTGCGGCGTCGACGTCGAAGACGTCACCGACATGATCGCGGAAATCCGCGGCCTCACGCCCAAGCCCGGCCTCGCCTTCGGCTCCGAGCCGGTGCAGCCCGTCGTGCCCGACGTCTTCGTGCGCGTCGGCGCCGATGGCGGCTGGGCGATCGAGCTCAACTCCGACACGCTGCCGCGCCTCCTCGTCAATGCGCGCTACCATGCCCAGATCAGCAAGAGCGCCCGCGACAAGGATTCGAAGAACTATCTCACGGAGTGCCTGAACAACGCCAACTGGCTGGTGAAGAGCCTCGACCAGCGCGCCCGCACCATCCTGAAAGTCGCGACCGAGATCGTGCGCCAGCAGGACGGCTTCCTCACCTATGGCGTGCGCCATCTGCGGCCGCTGAACCTGCGCACCATCGCCGACGCCATCGGCATGCACGAATCCACCGTCAGCCGCGTCACCTCCAACAAGTACATCGCGACGCCGCGCGGGCTGTTCGAGCTCAAATATTTCTTCACCGCCTCGATCCAGGCCGTGAACGGCTCCGAGGCGCACTCCGCCGAGGCGGTGCGCGACCGCATCAAGGAAATGATCCAGAACGAGGAGCCGGTCGAGGTCCTCTCCGACGACCGCATCGTCTCGCTCTTGACCGCGGACGGGGTCAACATCGCCCGCCGCACCGTCGCCAAATACCGCGAGGCGATGCGCATTCCCTCGTCGGTCGAGCGCCGCCGCCTCAAGGGCGGCCCGGAATCCGCCGCTTCGGCATTCCGCTGAGCCCTCGAATCCGGCCCGGCCACGGAACTTCGGGCGGCCAAGTCAAGCGGGGAATCTTGCACGCCGCTCTTTCGTTAACGGCACGAATTGACATTCAATGAGGGCGGGCCTACACACCCGCGCCTTCGAACAAGGCGTGTCGAAAATCACGGCACAATTGTGACGGCAGACGCGTTCTAGGCCCATACAGAAGCAGGCCATGCGAGTTCGGGTTTCAGGCAAGCAGATCAAGATCGGCGAGACGCTTCCCGCGGGTGTGCGGGCGCGGCTCGAAGAGGTCGTCACCAAGCACTTCGACGGCGGCGCCGACGGCCATGTCGTGTTCAGCCATGACGGCCCGTTCTTCCGTGCCGACTGCACGCTGCATCTCGACTCCAGCACCATCATCAAGGCGGAAGGCGAGGGCCCCGATGCCCACCGCGCCTTCGACGCTGCCTATCTCCATATCGAAACCCAGTTGCGTACCTACAAGCGTAAGCTCAAGAACCATCACGCCAAGGTCCGCACGCGGACGCGTGCCGGAAAAAAGTTGGACGCGTCCGCGCCGACGCCTGACGTTTCACCAGAAGGTCGCTCATGAAGATCTCCGATCTGCTCCAGCCTGCCGCCGTCGTTCCGGCGCTGAAGGCGCAGGGCAAGAAGCAGCTGCTGCAGGAATTGGCGGTGCGCGCCGCGCCGCTGGTGCGCCAGCCCGACCGCAAGATCTTCGAGACCCTGATGGAGCGCGAGCGCCTGGGCACCACCGGCGTCGGCCAGGGCATCGCCATCCCGCATGGCCGTCTCGCCGACCTGAAGGACATCGTCGGCATCTTCGCGCGCCTGGAATCGCCGATCGACTACGACGCGGTGGACAACCAGCCGGTCGATCTCGTCTTCATGCTGCTGGCGCCCGAAGGCGCGGGCGCCGACCATCTCAAGGCTCTGGCCCGCGTCTCGCGCCTGTTGCGCAACCAGCAGGCGACGGAGAAGCTGCGCGCCGCCAAGAGCGCCGAAGCGATCTACGCCATCCTCACCGACACCACCGGCATGAGCGGCGCCCAGGCGGCGTAGAGTTCAAGCATTCCGCGCCATCAACCCGCCATCCACCGGGATCACCACACCGGTGAGGAACGACGCCGCCGGCAGGCACAGGCTCAGCGTCATGTGCGCCACTTCTTCCGGATCGCCGTAGCGGCGTAGCGCCGTGCGCCGTCGCGCATAGGTATTCTTGTCTTCTTCCGGAATGATCGCCGTCATCCCCGTGCGCACCGGCCCGGGGCAGATGCAGTTGACCGTGATGCCTTCCGGCCCGAGCTCCACCGCCAACGCCCGCGTCAATCCCACCACGCCGGCTTTGGCCGCCGCATAAGGCGAGTCCCGCGAGGTCGCGCCCAGCGCTTCCGTCGAGGCGATGTTCACGATGCGTGGGCATTTGGATTTGCGTAGGTGGGGCAGGGCGGCGCGGATCGTCCTTTGATGTGCCGTCAGCAGGATCGACAGCGCTCGTCCCCATACCGCCTCATAGCGCTCGTGATCGACCGGGAGCCCGGCCGGGATGCCGGCGTTGTTGATCACCACATCGAGCCCGCCGAACGCCACCGCCGTCTCGCCGACCACGCGCGCGATCGCGTCGCCGTCGCTGACGTCCAGCGTCCACGCCTTCGCCGTGCCGCCGCCATCCGCGATCTCCTGCGCGACCGCCGCCGCGCCGTCGGCGTTGAAATCGGTGACCGCGACCTTGGCGCCCTCGTCGGCGAAGGCATGCGCCGTGGCGCGCCCCATGCCGCTCGCCGCGCCCGTGACCAGCACCGACAGGCCGCGCACCGAGCGGCTGAGCTTCTTGACCGGATCCATGAACCCTCCCTGCGTTGGCGCCAAGCTTCCGGCGCGCGCTGCGCCTTGTCCAGTTGCCGCGGCGGCAAAGAAAAAGCCGGCGGCCTTGCAGCCACCGGCTTCTCCCGTTGAACCTGCCCGTGCAGGAGGGGGGCTAATGCACGGACACAGGCGTCAATTCGTTCTGCACCGCGGCGCCATAGGCGGAGGCGTAAGCGTCGGTGTAGCCGAGCACGCTGCCGTCGACGGCGTGCAGAACGTAGAGCTTCACGCCGGGCGGCAGATTGATCCCCGGAGGAATCAGCCCGAGGCGGTGGGCCTCCTCGTCGCCGGTCGGCTTGATATAGGTGATGCGGCCGCCGCCAAAGGTGGGCACATCGGTCTCGATTTTGGTTTCGTCGTTGCTCATGAGGGATCTCCTTCGCCCTTCCCGTTGCGTTTGACGGGACTCTTCGCCGTACCGATGGGAATCGTCCGTACCGTGCTTTCCGCGGTGGGACGGGCCAGCTCGATCACAAGCAACCCATTCTCCA
>CAYXMO010000009.1:0-29698 GCA_964465935.1 uncultured Rhizobium sp. | reverse complement strand
TCACGCCGGCGGGGTTGAGGCCCGCGAGCCGCGCGATGTCGACCGCCGCCTCGGTATGGCCGGCGCGGACCAGCGCGCCGCCATGGCGCGCGACCAGCGGGAAGACGTGGCCGGGCGAGGTGATGTCGCCAGCACCCTTGGTCGGATCGATCGCGACGGAGATGGTGTGGGCGCGGTCGTGCGCCGAGATGCCGGTGGAGATGCCTTCCTTGGCTTCGATCGAGATCGTGAACGCGGTCTGGTTCGGGGTGCCGTTGACCGCCGTCATCATCGGGATGGCGAGCGCGTTGGCGCGGTCCTGGGTCAGCGCCAGGCAGATCAGGCCGCGGCCGTAGCGGGCCATGAAGTTCACCGCAGCCGGCGTGCACATCTGCGCCGGGATCACGAGATCGCCTTCGTTCTCGCGGTCGTCGGCGTCCATCAGGATGAACATGCGGCCGTTGCGCGCGTCCTCGATGACGTCTTCGATCGCGGCGATGTAGTCGTGATAGACCGGGACGTTCATTTGCCGACGAGCCTCGCGACATAGCGCGCCATCAGGTCGACTTCGAGATTGACCTTCGAGCCCGGCTTCATCTTGCCGAAGGTCGTGACCTTCCGGGTGTGCGGAATGATGTTGACGCCGAAGCGCGCGCCATCGACGTCGTTGACGGTGAGCGAGACGCCGTCCAGCGCCACCGAGCCCTTGGGCGCGATGAATCTCGCCAGCGCCAGCGGCGCGTCGAAGGTGAAGCGCGACGACTCGCCGTCGGGCACGACCAGCTTGACCTCGGCGACGCCGTCGACATGGCCGCCGACGATATGGCCGCCGAACTCGTCGCCGACCCGCATCGGGCGTTCGAGATTGACCGGATCGCCGACCTTCCAGCTTCCCAGATTCGTCTTCGACAGCGTCTCGCCCGAGGCGGTGACGGCGAACCACGCATCCTTGCCCATGCCCCCCTTACCCGTACTCTTGTCGACCACGGTGAGGCATACGCCCGAGCAGGCGATCGAGGCGCCTATCGCGACGTTCGACAGATCGTAATTCGTCGCGATGACGAGATGGGTGTCGCCGCGCTTCTCGATATGGCGCACGCGTCCGACATCGGTGACGATTCCGGTGAACATGAGGTCTCTTTTAGGCCTTGCGCGAATAGCTTTCCAGAACGTCCGTGCCGATTTGCCGCCGCGACGTTTGCGTAAACTTCGCGGCGATTTCGCCGTTCAGCGCGGCAACGCCGCCATGCCCTTTAGGCCCAAGGGTTATTGGCGCGGTGAAGATTTCCAGCGCGTCCGCCAAATCGGCTTCGAGGAACGCGGCATACAGCGTCGCGCCACCTTCCACCAGCAGCCGCGTCACCCGGCGCGCCGCCAGTTCGTTGAGCATTGCGCGCACATCCGCCCTGCCCTGCGCGTCGGGCGCGACCCGGACGATCTCGACGCCCTGCGCCGCCAGCGACGCGCCGCCATCGGCCACTGTGAATACCAGGGTGGGGATTTGCCGTGCCGTCGCCGCGAGCTTGGCGTCCTGCGGCAGGCGCAGCTTGCTGTCGAGCACGACCCGCAGCGGCGAATAGCGTTCGAGGCCGGCGATGCGACAGTCGAGCATCGGATCGTCGGCAAGCACGGTGCCGATGCCGACCAGGATGGCGTTGTTCTCAGCCCGCAGCAGATGGCCGAAGCGGCGCGCTTCCTCGCCGGTGATCCACGGGCTCGTACCCGGCGCGGTGGCGGTCTTGCCGTCGGCGCTCCGTGCGAGCTTGAGCGTCACGAAGGGACGGCCCAGGGCCAGCCGGGTCAGGAAGCCGGCATGGCTGGCGGTGGCTTCGCTCTCCAGCACGCCGGTTGCGACCTCGATGCCGGCGGCGCGCAGTTTCGCGAAGCCCTGGCCGGCGGTGAGCGGATGCGGGTCCTGCATCGCCGCGACGACGCGGCTTACGCCGGCGGCGATCAGGCTCTCAGCGCAGGACGGCGTGCGCGTCACCGAGGCGCAAGGTTCCAGCGTGACATAGGCGGTCGCGCCGCGCGCGGCGGTGCCGGCCTCAGCCAGTGCCACCGCTTCGCCATGCGGAATGCCGCCATCGGCGGTGCGGCCGCGCCCGACGACGATGCCGGCAGGCGAAACGATGACGCAGCCGACGCTCGGGTTGGACGAGGTACGGCCAAGCCCGCGCCGCCCCAGCGCGAGGGCGTGGCGCATGTGGCGGATGTCGTCGCTCATGGGAACAGCACGCCGAACAGCACCGCCGTCGCGTTGTAGGCGGCATGGGTCGCGAAAGAGGTGCGCAGCGATCCGGTGCGCACTACCCAGAGCGCGAGAACCACGCCGGCGGCAAACAGCTCGGCGGTGAACAGAAGCCCGTGCGCGCCGGGATGCAGGAACAGCTGTCCGTGAACAAGCGCGAACAGGATGGCGGTGACCGCCACCGCGAGAGTGGCGCCGCCGATGCGCTGCAGCCAGCGCAGCAGCAGGCCGCGGAAGAAGAATTCCTCGACGAACGGCGCGAACAGGGCGATGACACCGAGCGCCATGGCGATCTGGGTGCCGCCATGCGGCTGGATGGCGCGCTCGACGTCGGTGTCATGGAAGGCGACGACCTTCCAATGGGCGAGCAACTCGTTGCCGCCATTGATCAGGACCGACAAGGCGACGCCGCTGAGCAAGGCGAGCGCGACGTTCCGCCACCCGGCGGGTGGGAAGAACGCCGCCAGCGCCGCGCCGCTGCGCCGCCGCGCGATCCACCAGGCGGCCAACAGGAAGCCGAGGTCGCTGGTGACCAGCGCCGCCATGTTGAAATTGAAATCGAGCTTGAGCCGGGCGGTCAGCGTCTGCGCGTCGCCGGGCTGGTAGCCGTAGTGCATAGCGATCAGCAGCGCGGCGACGCCGACGGCGACCGTGATCGCGACGCCGGCGATGCCGCCGAGCACGACGGCGATCAGGATGTCCCACCAGTAGACGCGGCCGTCGCGCGGCGCAGGTGCGGCGTCTTCGGCGATCACTAGTCCTTCTCGACCTTGTCGTCGCCTTCGAGTTCGCCCAGCAGGATCTCGAAATCCTTGGTCTCGCGGAAGTTCTTGTAGACCGAGGCGAAGCGGACATAGGCGACCTTGTCGAGGCTCGACAGCGCCTGCATCACCAATTCGCCGATGATCGGGGACTGAATCTCATTCTCGCCCAGGCTCTCCAGGCGGCGCACGATGCCGGTGATGGTGCGGTCGATGCGCTCGCGCTCGACCGGGCGCTTGCGCAGGGCGTGGGTGATCGAGCGCTCCAGCTTCTCGCGCTCGAAGGGCTCGCGGCGGCCGTTCTTCTTGACCACGACGAGCTCGCGCAGCTGCACGCGCTCGAAGGTGGTGAAGCGGCCGCCGCATTCGGGACAGTGCCGGCGGCGGCGGATCGCGGCGTTGTCCTCGCTCGGACGGCTGTCCTTCACCTGGGTGTCGTCATGTCCGCAAAAGGGGCAGCGCATGGAAGTCGCTTTCTTGGCTATGGGTAGATCGGAAAACGCTTGCACAAATCCTGAACGCGTTCGGCGACGCTGGCCTCGACGGCGGGATCGCCGGCCTCGCCGTGCCGGGCGACCGCGTCGATCACTTCGACGATCAGCTTGCCGATGGCGCGGAACTCGCCCGCGCCGAAGCCGCGCGTCGTGCCGGCCGGCGAGCCCAGGCGGATGCCCGATGTGATCGCCGGCTTCTCGGTGTCGAACGGCACCGCGTTCTTGTTGGTCGTGATCGCGGCGCGGTCGAGCGCCTTCTCGGTGTCGCGGCCCTTGGCGCCCTTGGGGCGCAGGTCGACCAGCATCAGATGGGTGTCGGTGCCGCCCGAGACGATGTCGAGGCCTTCGCCGTGCAGCGTCTCAGCCAGCACCTTGGCGTTCTCGACCACGGCCTTGGCGTAGAGCTTGAATTCGGGGCGCAGCGCCTCGCCGAACGCCACCGCCTTGGCGGCGATGACATGCATCAGCGGGCCGCCCTGCAGGCCGGGAAACACCGCCGAGTTGATCTTTTTTCCGAGCTCCGCATCGCGCGACAGGATCATGCCGCCGCGCGGGCCGCGCAGGGTCTTATGCGTCGTGGTGGTGACGACATGGGCGTGGTCGAGCGGATTGGGATGGACGCCGCCGGCGACCAGACCGGCGAAATGCGCCATGTCCACCATCAGGAAGGCGCCGACCGAATCGGCGATGGCGCGGAAGCGCGCGAAGTCGAAGATGCGCGCATAGGCCGAGCCGCCGGCGATGATGACCTTGGGCTTGTGCTGCCGTGCCAGCGCTTCGACTTCATCCATGTCGATTCGCTGATCCTGGCGGCGCACGGTGTAGGACACCGGCTTGAACCACTTGCCGGACTGGTTGGCAGGGCTGCCATGGGTCAAATGACCGCCCGCGGCCAAATCCAACCCCAGGAAAGAATCCCCAGGTTGCATAAGTGAAAAGAACACCGCCTGGTTGGCCTGCGCCCCAGAGTGAGGTTGCACGTTGGCGAAGGAGCAATCGAACAAGCGCTTGGCGCGATCGATCGCCAGCTCCTCGGCGATGTCGACGAACTCGCAGCCGCCATAATAGCGCCGGCCCGGATAGCCCTCGGCGTATTTGTTGGTCAGGACCGAACCCTGCGCCTCCAGCACCGCCCGGGAGACGATGTTTTCCGACGCGATGAGCTCGATCTTGTCGCGCTGGCGCTGCAGCTCCTGACCGATGGCGCGCGCGATCTCGGGATCGCTTTGCGCCAGGGTTTGCGTGAAAAATCCCGGCGAAGCCTTGTCAGCCGCGGTCGCCACAGCCACCATTTTTGCCCCTTGAAGTGTTCTGCGTTCCGCCGGCCTCGCGACCGCGGGCGCTACCCCTACCCCTTTACCAAATCTAGCGCCAGACGGCAGATCGCGTGCCACCGGTGCGGCGGATGAGCCGTCCCTAGCGGGCACCGGCGTTCAGGTGTCATGAAGCCGTCTCGAAATAGTACCCTGTATTCGCCAAGTCATAAGACGGCGGAACCCAAATGGCCGACACAGGAGCGAATCACTGGTCTTGGGAACCTAGAGTTGAGCCCATAGATAACGGAAAATTTGCCGCAGTGAAAAACTTCGACCCAAAATGAGTATTCGTGCTTGATTTCATGTGCGCGCCAGTTAATACCGGTCGCGCAATGACTTCCACTTCAAACCATGTGTAGAGGGTGTGTTCCATGAGTAATGATGCGTCCCTCGGTCGTACCGAGGATATCCTGAAATTGGCCAGCGACATCGTCGCTGCGTATGTGAGCAACAATTCCGTCGCGGTCGGCGATCTGCCGGCGATGATCAAGAGCGTGCATGCCACGCTCGGCGGACTTTCCGGCGTCGAAGGCCTCGACTTCGTCACGACGCAGAAGCCCGCGATCCCGATCAAGAAGTCCATCACGCCGGACTATCTGATCTGCCTCGAAGACGGCAAGAAGCTGAAGATGCTCAAGCGCTATCTGCGCTCGCGCTTCAAGCTGACGCCGGACCAGTACCGCGCCAAGTGGGGCCTGCCGGCCGACTATCCGATGGTCGCCGCGACCTATGCCGCGCGCCGCTCGGAATTCGCCAAGAAGATCGGCCTCGGCCGCACCTCCCCGCCCAAGAAGGGCCGCCGCTAGCCGGGACGACGGCGGCGCTCAGCCGCCGCCGTTTTTCTTGTTCAGCACATAACGCAGCTTGCGGACCGCGGCGTCGGACAATGCCGCGCGCGGTGCGCCGGACGGCCCCATCACGACCGCTTCGGTACCGGTCTTAGGATCGATCGCGGTGACGCGCACCACGCTGCCCTGCACGACGAATTCGACGTAGATCTCGCCGCCGCCGGGCCCCCCATCGGAAGGCGCGGCCATCAGGCAGCGCGGCCCAGCTTGTGCGCGGTCCACACTTCGTCGAGCGCGCGCACCAGGTGCGCCATCATCTCGTCGCTGTGGTGCGGCGACGGCGTGAAGCGCAGGCGCTCCTTGCCGCGCGGCACGGTGGGATAGTTGATCGGCTGGACGTAGATCGCGTGGTCGCGCAGCAGCGCGTCGGACACCGATTTGCACAGCGCCGCATCGCCGACGAACACCGGCACGATGTGGCTGGGCGAGGCCATCACCGGCAGGCCGGCATCGGCGAGCATGCGTTTCAGCCTGGCGGCGCGCTCGTGCAGCTTGCCGCGCTCGGAGTCGCTGACTTTCAGATGGCGGATGCTGGCGAGCACGCCGGCAGCGATCGCCGGCGCCAGCGAAGTGGTGAAGATGAAGCCGGGCGCGAAGGAGCGGATGCAATCCACCAGCTCCGCCGAGGCCGCGATATAGCCACCCATCACGCCGAACGCCTTGGCCAGAGTGCCTTCGACGATGTCGACGCGGTGCATGACGCCGTCGCGCGCCGCGACGCCGGCGCCGCGCGGGCCATAGAGGCCGACGCCATGGACTTCGTCGAGATAGGTCAGCGCGCCGTATTTCTCGGCGAGATCGCAGAAATCGGCGATCTTCCCGAAATCGCCGTCCATCGAATAGACGGATTCGAAGGCGATCAGCTTGGGCGCGCCCGGATCGGCCGACGCCAGCAGCGACTCCAGATGCTGCAGATCGTTGTGGCGGAAGAGATGCTTCTCCATGCCGCCATGCCTGATGCCTTCGATCATCGAGGCGTGGTTGAGCTCGTCGGAGAACACGATCAGGCCGGGGAGAATCTTTCCCAGCGTCGCCAGCGTCGCGTCGTTCGAGATGTAACCCGAGGTGAAGAGCAGCGCCGCATCCTTGCCGTGCAGATCGGCGAGCTCCTGTTCGAGCTCGACGTGATAGTGCGTCGTGCCGGAGATGTTGCGGGTGCCACCGGCGCCGGCGCCGGTGGCGTCGATCGCCTCGTGCATCGCGGCGAGCACCACCGGATGCTGGCCCATGCACAGATAGTCGTTGCTGCACCACACGGTGATCGGGCGCTTATCGGCATCCGTATAGAAGTCGGCCTTGGGATAGCCGCCGCGCTGGCGGACGATGTCGGCGAAAACGCGGTAGCGGCCCTCACGGCGCAGGCCGGCGAGCGCATCGCGGAAACGGTTGAGATACGGAAACGCCATGATTCCAGTCTCTTGCAACCTGATCTGGGGCCGCCCCGGCCGCTTTTCAATGCGCGGCGAAGATAACCCAACCGGCGCGCCGGCTCCTACGCCATTTGTCACATGATTTCGCCGCTGTTGATAATGGTTCTCATATTCGCGGTGCTGCTGTGGCTGGTCAGCCTGGCGCTGAAGGATGCCAGCATCGTCGACATTTTCTGGGCACCGGGCTTCGCGCTCGTCGCATGGACGGCGGCGCTGTCGGTGCCAATGCTGAGCGTCCGCGCCGGCATCGTGCTGGCGTTGACGACGCTGTGGGCGCTGCGGCTTTGCCTGCACATCCTGTTTCGTCATGCCGGCGAGGACCGCCGCTACGCCGCGATGCGCACCCAGCACGGACGGCGCTGGTGGTGGTGGAGCCTGTTCCAGGTGTTTGCGCTGCAAGCGGTGCTGATCTGGCTGATCTCGGCGCCGCTGCAGGCCGCGGTCGCCGCCGACACGCCGCTCGGCGTGCTAGACGGCATCGGCGTCGCGGTCGCCGTTGCCGGCCTGCTGACCGAGGCGGTCGCCGATTGGCAGCTGACGCGCTTTCGCGAAAACCCGTCCAACCGCGGCAAGGTCATGGACCGCGGCCTGTGGTCGTGGTCGCGCCATCCCAACTATTTCGGCGACGCGCTGATGTGGTGGGGCTTGGGCCTGATCGGCGTGGCGGCGGCGCCGCTGTGGTGGCTGCTGCTCAGCCCGGCCGCGATGACGATCCTGCTGCTGCGCGTCTCGGGCGTCGCCCTGCTGGAAGAGACCATCGCGGAGCGGCGGCCGGCCTATGCCGACTATATCCGGCGCACCAGCCCGTTCGTGCCCTGGCCGCCGAAACCCCGCTCGTTCTGAAATTGCTTCCTCAATCGTCATCGCCCGGCTTGTCCGGGCGACCCAATTTTCTTTCGCAAGGAAAATGGGTCGCCCGCATGAAGCGGGCGATGACGAGATTATTGGGGGTTCAGAGCAAGCAAACTACAGCCGGAAGCGGACCTGGTCGATCCAGAAGCGTTCCATGCGCTTGAGCGTGACGTTCATGCCGTCGAGGTCGGCCGACGCGACATTGCCCACCGCGTTGAGCGACGCCAGATGACGCTCGAACAACTCGCGCAGCATGTCGCGCACCGCCTCGCCCTTGCGGGTCAGGCGCACCAGCACCGAGCGGCGGTCGGCCTCGGAGCGCTCGTGATGGATATAGCCGCTCTCGACCAGCTTCTTGAGATTGTAGGAGACGTTGGAGCCCAGATAGTGGCCGCGGGTGCGCAGCTCGCCCGCCGTCAGCTCCTGGTCGCCGACGTTGAACAGCAGCAGCGCCTGGACGCTGTTGATCTCGCGCTCGTCGCGGCGGTCCAGCTCGTCCTTGATCACGTCGAGCAATTGGCGGTGCAGGCGCTCGACCAGGTTGAGCGTTTCCAGATAGTATCTGGCTTCCACGCGGGTGCCCTCGAGCACCGCGTTTTGCGGCTTCGTGTGTGCTGTCATCGACCCTTTACCCGCATTTTGCGGGCCCACCTGTTGTTATGCTGGCAGGTTAGGCGTGCTTTCTTAAAAGGCCGTAAAACTTTACTCGCGTAGATCGCCGTAGTTACCAAAGCGTGGACTTATTGCCTCGAAAGCTCGCGAGCGACGATGACGCGCATGATTTCGTTGGTGCCCTCTAGGATCTGGTGCACCCGCAGGTCACGGACATGGCGCTCCGCCGGGAAGTCCTTGAGATAGCCGTAGCCGCCGTGCAGCTGCAAGGCATCGTTCGCGATCTTGAAGCCCGTATCGGTGGCGAAGCGCTTGGCCATGGCGCACAGCATGGTCGCGGCGGGATCGCGGCGGTCGAGCGCGGCGGCGGCATTGCGGATCATCAGGCGCGAGGCTTCCAGCTCGGTCGCCATGTCGGCGAGCTTGAACTGGCTGGCCTGAAAATCGCCGATCGGGCGGCCGAACTGCTTGCGGTCCCTGGCATAGGCCATCGCCTCCTCCAGCGCGGCGCGGGCGGTGCCGACCGAGCAGGCGCCGATGTTGATGCGCCCGCCGTCGAGCCCGGCCATGGCGATGCGGAAGCCCTCGCCTTCGCCGCCGATGCGGTTGGCGACGGGGACGCGGCAATTGTCGAACAGCACCTGCGCCGTCGGCTGGCTGTTCCAGCCCATCTTGCGCTCCTTCTTGCCGAAGGAGAGGCCGGGGGCGCCCTTCTCGATCACCAAACAGGAGACGCCGCGCGGCCCGTCCTCGCCGGTGCGCACCATGCAGACATAAACATCCGACACGCCGGCGCCGGAGATGAAGGCCTTGGCGCCGTTGAGGACGTAATGATCGCCGTCCTTCACCGCCCTGGTCTTGAGCGAGGCGGCGTCGGAGCCCGAGCCCGGCTCGGTCAGGCAATAGGACGCGATCTTCTCCATGGTCGTCATCCTGGGCAGGAAGCGGCGGCGCTGCTCGTCGCTGCCGAAGCGGTCGATCATCCACGACGCCATGTTGTGGATCGAGATGAAGGCGGCGGTGGAGGTGCAGCCGGCGGACAATTCCTCCATCACGATGGCAGCGTCGAGCCGCGTCATCTCCGAGCCGCCGACGTCGCTTTTGACGTAGATGCCGGCAAAGCCGAGCGCCGCCGCCTCGCGCAGCGCGTCGACCGGGAAATGCTCCTCGGCATCCCAGCGCGCGGCGAAGGGCGCGAGCCGCTCCTGGGAGAAACGCCGCGCCGCGTCTTCGATGGCGCGCTGGTCTTCGGTGAGGGCGAAATCCATGATGTTTGTCCTACATTCCCATCGCCGACATCATCGTCTTCTGCAGCTTGCGGATTTCGTCCGCGTGCGGCTTCAGCAGCGCGCGGTCGGCGAGAAAGACCTGCGCTTCCTTTGCCCACAGCGCCCGCTCCGCCGCCGTGGGATGATCGTTCGGCGCGCAATCGTCGCCGCCGCAACTGGCAAAGACGTCGCCCTGCATCGGCACCGCCGCTTCGACCATGGCGCGGACTTCGTCGTAGCGCGGCTTGACTCCGCGCTTCTGCGCGATGGTCTCGTCGCATTGCGACAGCGCGGCGGCGCGCGCCGTGATCTGGCCATTGCGCGTGGCTTGGGCGCTGAGCACCGCCAGGTTCTTCTGCAAGTCCGCCAGCTGCGCCGGCGTTGGGTTGCCCTTGATCTGCGGCATCGCCGGGATTTTCAGGACGCCATGGTTCTTGCGCATGATGTCGAGGGCTTCCTTGTCCGGCCCACTGGCATGGCTGACGCAATCGGCGCCGGCACGTTTGATCGACAGATAGAAATCGACATCCGCCGGCGTCAGCGGCGTGATGTCGTATTTGTGCGGTGCCGCATCGGCAAAAGCCGGCGATACCGTCAGCAAAACAAGGGCCGCAGCCGTCACAATGCGCATGAACATCCTCCGCCGGCCCAAGAATTAGCCCGCTTTGAGCCGTCGCGCCACGCCGCCGCCTTGCGGGCGCGGAGCGGAGTTGGCATGACTTTCCCCATGACCAAGGGCAGTTTCCCCGCCACCCGCATGCGCCGCCTGCGCCGCCACGACTGGACGCGCCGCCTGGTCGCGGAGTCGACCCTGTCGGCGGCGGACTTCATCTGGCCGATCTTCATCGTCGACGGGCAGAACAAGCGCGAGCCGGTCCCCTCCATGCCCGGCGTCGACCGGCTGTCGACCGACCTGGCGGTCGGCGCGGCGGAGGAAGCCGCCAAGCTCGGCATCCCGGTGATCGCGCTTTTTCCCTATACCGATCCCAGGCTGCGCAGCGACGACGGGCGCGAAGCGACCAACGCCGACAACCTGATCTGCCGCACGGTGCGTGCGATCAAGAAGGCGGTGCCCGGGATCGGCGTGCTGTGCGACGTCGCGCTCGATCCCTATACCAGCCACGGCCATGACGGCATCCTGATCGATGACGACGTCGCCAACGACGAGTCGGTGGAGATCCTGGTGCGCCAGGCGCTGGTCCAGGCCGAGGCCGGCTGCGACATCATCGCGCCGTCGGACATGATGGATGGGCGCGTCGGCGCCATCCGCGGCGCGCTCGAAAGCGCGGGATTCAAGAACACGCTGATCATGGCCTATGCCGCGAAATACGCCTCGGCGTTCTACGGCCCGTTCCGCGACGCGGTCGGCTCGTCCAAGACGCTCAAGGGCGACAAGCGCACCTATCAGATGGACCCGGCCAATGGCGACGAGGCGCTGCGCGAGGTCGCGCTCGATCTCGCCGAAGGCGCCGACATGGTGATGGTCAAGCCCGGCATGCCCTATCTCGATCTCGTCCATCGCGTGCGCGAGACGTTCGGCGTGCCGACCTTCGCCTATCAGGTCTCGGGCGAGTATTCGATGCTGACGGCGGCCGCGGAGCGCGGCTGGTTCGACCGCGAGCGGGTGATCCTGGAGAGCCTGATGGGCTTCAAGCGCGCCGGCGCCAGCGGCATCCTGACCTATTTCGCGCGCGACGCGGCGAAGCTGCTGGCGCGCGGCTAGGAATTGACCTGGCCGACCGGGTAACCCTTGCCTTCCATGCAGGCGCGGTAGTCGCTGTCGAATTTCGCCTTGCGCTCGCTGGAGCTGGTTTCGCCCACCGGACCGATTTCCGGCTCGGCCTGCATGGCGCGGGCGCGGCAGTCGTCGCTCTGGGTCATCATCGACTGGCCGGCGAAGGTCTGGGTCAGCTCGCTGCAGCCCGCGAGCAGGACCGCGGCAACCGGCAAGACGATGTACCTACGCATGGCGACTCACACGATCGGCAACGCGCCGTCCAAGAGAGACGGCGCAGGCTAGCGCCACTCTTAGGCGGAAGGAGACTTCTCCTGAATCGTAGTTACTACCTGGTGATCGCCGTCAGTCCCGCTGGGTCGAGAACAGGCTGCGCAGGATGATCTCGGCGCGCGACGGCAGGACGTCGAGCCCCGATTTGCGCTGCCCCAGGTCGATCACGTTGCGCAGGATCAGCATCGCCAGACCATGCACCGCCGCCCACACCGCCAGGCCCAGCGCCGAGTCGTGCAGCGCCGTGCCGATCTCGTTGCCGATGGCGTCGGCGGCGGTGCCCAGCTCGGGAAAAGCGTCGCGGTTGGGCAGCTGCGGCCCGAACATCAGGCTCGCCATCTCCGGACGCCGCGCGACGAAGCGCATATAGGCGGCGCCGATCTTGGCGATGCGGTCGGACTCGGCGCCGGCCGGCGCCCCCGCCGCCGCGATGTCGCTGCGCAATTCCTCGAAGCCTTCGCGCGCCAGCTCGACCAGCAAGGCCTCGTGATTGGGAAAGTGGCGGTAGGGCGCGGCATGGCTGACGCCGGCGCGGCGCGCCACGGCGCGCAGGCTCAAATCGGCCAGCGTTTCTTCTTCGAGGATCTTGCGCGCCGATTCGAGAAGGGCATTGCGCAAATCGCCATGATGATAGGACTTGCCGCGCGCCGGCGCGGCAGCCGAGTCCTGCTTGTCCATGTCAGCTATTCCGCAGCCCTTCCTGGCGCGCGAAAAGGCTTGAGGTGTCCCAGCGTTGTCCGCCCATTTTCTCTACCTCCGCGTAGAACTGATCCACCAGGGAAGTAACGGGCAGCGCGGTACCGTTCCGTCGCGCTTCGTCGAGGCAGATCGCAAGATCCTTGCGCATCCACTCTACGGCGAAACCATGTCGAAACTGTCCCAAGAGCATGGTTTTGTGACGATTTTCCATCTGCCAGGACTGCGCCGCGCCCTTGGAGATAACCTCAACCACGGCAAGGGGATCGAGCCTGGCGGCGCGGGCGAAACTGAGGCCTTCCGACAGCGCCTGCACCAGCCCGGCGATACAGATTTGATTGACCATTTTGGTAAGCTGGCCGGCCCCCGCATCGCCCATCAGACGGCATTGGCGGGCATAGGTCTTCATCACCGATTCCGCCTTCTGGTATGCGGCAGAGGTGCCGCCGCACATGATCGTCAACTGTCCGTTCTTGGCGCCCTGCTCGCCGCCCGAGACCGGCGCGTCGACGAAATGCATGCCGCGCTTATGCGCGTTCTCGGCGAGTTCCCGCGCCAGGCCGGCCGATGCCGTCGTATGGTCGACGAACACCGCGTCGCGCCGCATGGTGATGAAGGCGCCGTGCCGCCCGGTCGCCACTTCGCGCACGTCGTCGTCGCGCCCGACGCAGGCAAAGACGAGGTCGGCGTTGGCGGCGGCCTCGGCCGGCGTCGGCGCGGCGCTGCCGCCGAATTCCGCGACCCAGCGTTCCGCTTTGTCCTTGCTGCGATTGTAGACGGTCAGGTCGTGGCCGGCGCGCTCCAGGTGGCCTGCCATCGGATAGCCCATGACGCCCAGTCCGAGGAAGGCGACGCGCATCGGCTGTGCTCCTATTCCATGGCTTCGGCTTGCGGCGGCGGCGCGCCGGTGGCGAAGGTCGGCCGCTTCATGAACCAGATGACGAAAAACGCCGGCAGGTTCAGGTAGAACATGAACAGGAAGTCGTTCTGAAACGCAATCACCTCGGCGCGGTACGCGATCATGCCGTTAAGGTGCTGCAGGCCGAACGGGATCTGCGGGTTCATCATCATCGAGGGCGCGTTCTGGCCAAGGGCGCGGTTGAACACGGTGGCGTGGCCGACTAGCGCCGATTGCGCCATCTGGGCGCTGGCGCCCAGCACCGCGGTGGTCACGCTGACGCCGATGGCGCTGCCGATATTGCGCACCAGGTTGGACAGCGCGGTGCCGTCGGTGCGGAAATAGCTCGGCAGGGTGGCGAAGGCCGTCAGGTTCATCGGCACGAACACGAAGCCCATGCCGATGCCCTGGATGAAGGTCAGGAAGATCAGCCAATTGGTGTCGATCTGCGGCGTCCAGCCGGACATGTCCCACATCGACCATTCGAGCAGCGCGATGCCGGCGGTCATCAGCAGGCGCGGATCGATCCGCATCGCCATCCGCCCGGCGAACATCATCGCGAACATGGTGCCGAAGCCGCGCGGCGCCATCAGCATGCCGGTGTCGAACACGGTGTAGCCGCCCAGATTCTGCAGGAAGGGCGGCAGCAGGGCGGAGCTGGCGAGCAGGATCGCGCCGATCACGAACATCAGGACGAGGCCGGAGTTGAAATTGCGGTCCTCGAAAATCTTCATCGGAATGAACGGGTTCTTGCCCAGCACCATATGCACGAAGAAGAGGTAGAGCCCGACGATGGCGATGATGCCTTCCAGGATGATCTCGCCCGAGCCGAACCAGCCCTGCCCGGTGCCGCGGTCGAGCATCAATTGCAGCGCGGCGAGGCCGACGGCGAGCGCGACGAAGCCGAACCAGTCGAATTTGAGGCCTTCGTCGCGCGGACTGTCCTTGAAGAACAGCCAGATGCCGGTGACCGCGGCGATGCCGAACGGCACGTTGACGTAGAACACCCAGCGCCAGTCGAAGGATTCGGTGAGATAGCCGCCGAGGGTGGGCCCCAGGATCGGCCCCAGCATCACGCCCATGCCCCAGATCGCCATGATGTTGCCGCGCTTGGCCGGGGGGTAGAGATCGAGCATCACCGCCTGGCTGAGAGGCGACAGGCCAGCGCCGAACGCGCCCTGCAGCAGGCGGAACAGGATCATCTGCTCTAGGCTCTGCGCCGCGCCGCACATCATCGAGGTGATGGTGAAGCCGCTGAGACAGACGATGAGGAAGTTGCGCTTGCCGAAGCGCGACGCGATCCAGCCCACCGGCGCGGTCATGATCGCGGCGGCGACGATGTAGGAGGTCAGGACCCAGGTGATCTGGTCGCGCGACGCCGACAGGCTGCCCTGCATATGCGGCAGCGCGACGTTGGCGATGGTCGAATCGAGCGCCTGCATGAGGGTGCCGGCCATCGAGGCGCCGAGCACGATCCACAGCTCGACCTTGTTCTCATAAGAGTCGGCGGTATGACCGAGCGCTTGAACCCGCATGGCGGGGGCCTTTCGCAGGGCGCGCCGGGCGAACCCGGCCGCGCAACAAACAAAACTAGTCGCCGTGGAACTGCCGATACCAACGGCGGTGGCCGGTATCGATTGAGATCGAGGTGCTCATGCCGGCGCGCAACGCGGCGCTCGGGCAGGTGCCGCCGGTGATCCGGATGCGGGTCGGGATGCGCTGCACGACCTTGACCCAATTGCCGCTGCCGTTCTCCGACGGGAGCGGCGAGAAGGCGGAGTCGCTGGCCGCCGCGACCGCGTCGACCGCGCCGGTCCACGAGCAGCTGGGATAAGCGTCGACCGTGATCTCCACCGGGTTGCCGGCGCGGACATAGGTCAGATCGGTCTCCTTCATCGCCGCCGCGACCCAGACGTTCTTGGACGACACCAGGCCGACGGCGCTGGTGGTCGAAAACGCGCTCATCGCCGAGATCACCAGCGTGCC
Organism: uncultured Rhizobium sp.; assembly: GCA_964465935.1. GTDB lineage: Bacteria > Pseudomonadota > Alphaproteobacteria > Micropepsales > Micropepsaceae > Rhizomicrobium. Next base: position 14,302 of record CAYXMO010000009.1, on the reverse strand, counting down.
GGGCTGCAGCGAGTCGACTTCGCCGACGATGCCGTCGAACGGCGCGCGCACCGTGGTGTGCGAGAGCTGGCGTTGCGCCTCTTCGAGCGCCGCCGTGGCGCGCAGATAGGCCGGCGTCTGCTGCGCCGGCAGGTTGGGATCGCCGTTCAGCTTGGCCAGCGTGGTCTGCGCCGTCGATTGCAGCGAGGCGAGCGTGCCCTGCGCCGCCACCAGGGCGATGCGCGCCTGGTCGTATTGCGCCTGGGAGATCGCGTTCTGGCGCACCAGCGCCGCCATGCGGGCGTTGGTGAGGCCGGCGAGGTTCACCTGGGCCTGCTGCGCCGCGATCTGGCCGAGGATGGTGTGATAGCTGGCGCGGGTCGCTTCGGCGTCCTGCACCGTCTGCGCCAGCGCCGCCTGGGCGTTGGCGACGGCGATCTCGAAGGGATGGGAGTCGAGCTTGAAGAGGATGTCGCCCTTCTTGACGACCTGGCCTTCGTGGACGTCGACTTCGGCGACGAGGCCCGAGACGTCGGTCGAGACCATCAGCTTGGCGGCGTGGACATAGGCGTCGTCGGTCGTGACGTAACGGCCGCCGCTCAGATAGAAATACGCCGTCAACGCCGCGACGACGACGAGGCCGCCGATCATCAATACACGGCGCAGCCGCGCGCGGTCCGACCACAGCCCGCCGGCCCAATCGCGCAGGCGCGCGCCAAGACCGGGCGCAGGGTAATCAACGGTGTCGGTACGGGTCGATGCCATGTCTACTCTCCAGCCTCCGCCAGCTTGTCGCCGGTCAGGACTTCGTTTGCGAGATTGTCTTTGATCGTGAGCAGCGCGTCGATCAGGGCGTTGCGCGCCGCGGTGTCGAGGCCGGCGGTGATGCGCTCGCTCATCGTGTCGCGCGCCGCGTTGATGGTCTCCAGGATCGGCTGCGCCGCCGGCAGCAGGTGCAGGCGGCGGATGCGGCGGTCGGCGGGATCGCTGCGGCGCTCGACCAGGCCGCGCGCTTCGAGACGGTCGACCAGGCGCGCGACGGTGATCGGCTCGACTTCGCAGATCGCCGCCATCTCGTTCTGCGACATGCCGGGCTGGCGCTGCAGGCGGGACAGGATGATCCACTGCGCCCGCGTCATCGCATGGGTGGCGCGCGCCTTCTGGTCGAAGCGGGTGCGCATGGTGCGCGCCACGTCGTGCAGCAGGATCAGCGGGTCGCGGTCGAAGGATTCCATGGGGAGGCCCTTAAGCCGTGATAACATAAGGTGCGTTATATTATCTGACAAGATGTCAAACGGGCGATTCCGTAGAATTCCTCCCCGGAGCCGGGGATCGGGCCGGTCAGCCCTGCGGGGCCAAGTGCTTGTTTAAGGCCGCAATGTGCCGTGCGCCGGCGCGCGCGGCGGCCTTTTCCAGCGCCCGATACTGCGCCACCACCCGCCGTCCCAGCGGCGTCAGGCTGGCGCCGCCGCCGGCTTTGCCGCCCGTAGCAGTCGCTACCAGCGGCTCGCCGAAGGTGCCGCCGAGGGCCTTCAGGAGCAGCCAGGCCTGGCGGTAGCTCATCTTCATGCCAGCCGCGGCTTTGCGGATCGAGCCGGTCTGCGCGACCAGCTCCAGCAGGCGCACCTTGCCCGGGCCCAGCGCCGCGCCATTGCCGAAGTCGATCCGAATCGTCAGCTGCGTCATGACCGCAGCATAAAAGAAAACAGCGGCGGACTGGGTGTCCGCCGCTGCTTCTGTCGAACCTCAGGGACAGGTTCGCCGCTACACTTACATGCCCGAGCCCTGGATCTGCTTCCAGCTGGCCTGGATGGCGCCCACGGCGCTGTCCGGCAGCGGCACGTAGTCGAGGCCAAGCGCAAGTTCGTCGCCATTGGCATAGGCCCATTTGAAGAACTTCAGGACCTCGGCCGTCGCCGCCGGATCGACCGGCTGCTTGTAGACCAGGATGTAGGTCGTCGCGGTGATCGGCCACGAGGCGTCGCCGCCCTGATCGACCAGGATGATGTAGAAGCCGTTGTTCGCGGCACCGGCCCAATCGGCGCCCGAGGCGGCGGCGCGGAAGGCGTCGACCGTCGGAGCGACCGTCTTGCCGGCCTTGTTGATCATCTTGATCGAGGTCAGGTGGTTCTGCTTGGCATAGGCGTATTCGACATAGCCGATGGCGCCCGCGGTCTGCGCGACGTTGCCGGCGACGCCTTCATTGCCCTTGGCGCCGATGCCGACCGGCCAGTCGACCGAAGTCGCGGCGCCGACATTGGCCTTCCAATCGGCGCTGATGCGCGACAGGAACGTCGTGAAGATGAACGAGGTGCCCGATCCGTCCGAGCGATGGACCACGGCGATCGCCTGCGACGGCAGGTTCAGGCCGGGGTTCAGCTTCTTGATCGCCGCGTCGTCCCAGCGCGAGATCTTGCCCTGGTAGATCGCCGCGAGCGTGGCGCCGTCGAGCACCAGCTGGCCGGCCGCGATGCCCTTGACGTTGATCACCGGCACGACGCCGCCGATCACGGTGGGGAATTGCGCCAGGCCGGCAGCGTCGAGCTGCGCCTTGGTCAGCGGCGCGTCGGTGGCGCCGAAGGTGACGGTCTTGGCCTTGATCTGGGCGATGCCGCCGCCCGAACCGATCGACTGGTAGTTCAGGCCGACGCCGCTCGAACCCTTATAGACCGACGCCCATTTGGCGTAGATCGGGAACGGGAAGGTGGCGCCGGCGCCGGCGATGTCGGCCGCCATGGCGGCGGTCGCCGCGATCGCAACCCCCGCGACCGCGCCGACCAGTGACTTGAACAGATTTCTCATATTTTCCTCTTCACACGGTGGGGAGCTTCGCTCCCCGGTTGTGCCCCAATTCGGACGAAGCCTTAGTTTGCGAACTGGACGCGCATGCCCACGATATTGAGGTCCTGCGAGTCGCGATGGATGTTGCCGAAGACGCCCTTGTCCACATGCACGATGTTGTCGTCGAGCATGACGCGGACGTTGCGGTTCAGGTACCAGTTGAGCGCGATGGCGACGACGCTCTCGCGGCCGCCGAACACGCCGGTGGCGACGGTGCGGTGCCAGTTGAGGTTGGTGTCGCTGTAGCGCACTGCCACTTCCCAGGCGCCCCACGAATCGCCGTTGAACGAGAACGGACGCGACGGCACCGGAGCCTGGAAACCGCCGGTCTCGTTGTTGAGCGCGGTGGTGGTGTAGGGCTTGGTCTCGCCGGTGATGATCCACGAACCTTCGAGGTACCAGCCCGAGAAGGTCGGATGGTCGATGACCACCGGACTGCCCGCCGCCGCTGCGCGGTCGACCGTGAAGTTGGCGTATTCGCCGCCGAGGAAGAAGTTCTCCCAGTTGCCGCCGAGATCGACCGCGAACATGTCGGCGGTCTTGGCGTTGATGCCGCCGGTCGAGATCAGGCGGGTGCCGTCGACGCGGATTTCGGGACGGTCCTGCAGGTTGATGTTCTGACCGCCGCCGTTCACCGACGGGTTGGCGCCGGTGTAGAAGACATGCGCGCCGCTGACGCCGAGCGAGACGTTGGACAAGCCGTTGGTCCACAGACGCTCCGAGATGCGGCCGAGCAGCTGGCTCTTTTCGTCGCCGCCATTGCCGTGGTTGGCGGCCGAACCGGTCTTGTCGCCGGTGAACATGATGGTGGCGGCGAGATTGTCGCCGGCCCACAGCGTGTCGGTCTTGGCCCAGCCGATTTCGACGCCGCGGCGGCTGTCGCCGGCGCCGAACGAGTCGGCGGCGATGTTGTCGATCTCCGGGCGCTCCATGAAGATCAGCGCCGCCGACGAGGTCGTGCCTTCGAACATGAAGGCCGGCTCGAGAATACCGACATTGATATGAGTGTTGACGAAGCCGGTGTAGCTGATCACCGCCTTGTTGAGCAGCGGATCGCCTTCGCCCGCCGGCGGCACGCCGCCGGCATTGGCGCTGCCGCCGTTGGAGCCGCCGAAGTTGAGGCGTAACTCGTAGGCGAAGTCGTTATAGGCCTTGCCTTCGATGCCGATATAGCCGCGACGAATGACGGCGCCGCTCGACAGGTCGGCCGGACCGGCGAAGCCGGCCGGATGGGTCGTGTCCTGCATGAAGCCGGCGAAGTCGCTCTGGAAGCGGGCGCGGATCGACATCGCGAAACGGCCGTCGCCCGACTTGATGGTGGGGCGGCCGTTGTCGAAGGTCCACACCACGTCGTTGAAGTTCTGCTCCAGGGCCGAGAGCCGGCCGTGGTCGGCGGTGCGGCGGTCCTGCTCGGCGGCGAGTTCGGCTTCAAGCGCATCGATGCGCGCCGACAGCTCGGCATTGCTCGGTCCGCTCGACGCCGAGGGCGGCGATGAATAGGACGGCGACGATTTGGCGAGGCCGGCGCCCGTAGACGCGGCCAAGGCGACGGCCGCAACCGTGGCCATCAGATAAGTCTTCCCCTGCATGAAACCCCTCATGGAAAATGGTCCGGGAAGGGTCCGCCGGTAACGCCGCGCCCTTCCGCTGGGCGCATGGATTCCAGCGCTGCAACAAGGTCACGCGACAGATTTGTGAAGGTCCGGTGACAGAGAAATTCTTCATGCTTTTTAGAGGCTTAGACAAAAATCGGGCGGAGAAATGGGGCTTGAAGAGCGAAAATTCAGTCCTTGACAATGGTGGTTTCGACCAAGGCGCAGGGTCCAGTGTTCCCAGCCGTTAGAGGGATTGCGCGAGCGCTCCGTATTTTCCGCGGAAGAAAACCAGCGGCGCGCCTTCATGATGGGCAAATCGAATCACCCGTCCGATCAGAATCGCATGGTCGCCGGCGTCGTGCACCGCTTCGGCGTGGCACTCGAAGATCGCGAGCGCGTCGGCCAGCGCCGGCGGCCCCAGGGTGGTCTGCTTGAGCGCGATGCCGTCGAGGCTGTGGCTGCCCTGCCGCGCAAGCCGCGCCGAGACCTCCTGATGCTCCGTACCCAGAATACTGACGGTGTAATTCTTGGCCTTGGTAAACGCATGGTAACGATCCGACTTCTTGTCCATGCACCACAGCACCAGCGGCGGGTCGAGCGACACCGAGGTGAAGGAATTCACGGTTATACCCAGATGATGCTCGGCGCTCGCCGCGGTCGTGACGACGGCGACGCCGGTGGGGAAGGAGCCCAGCGCATTGCGGAAGGCTTTGGTGTCGAACGTCATCGCGTTTCACACTCGGTTAAGACGCCGTAAGGCATGGTTCCTCCCACGTTAGGCGAGGCAGGAGGCGGCGAAAAGAGACCGCGTCCCCCGCTGCAGGGTAATGAGCGGGACAGCGAACATGGCCGACGGCGCCATTGTCATCAAAAAGATCAAGAAGGGCGGTCACGGCGGCCACCATGGCGGCGCCTGGAAAGTCGCCTATGCCGACTTCGTCACCGCGATGATGGCGTTCTTCCTGCTGATGTGGCTGATCAACACCACGACGCCGGAACAGAAGCGCGGCATCGCCGACTATTTCGCGCCCCAGAGCATCGCCGAGACCGTGAGCGGCGCCGGCGGCGTGCTCGGCGGCAAGGTGATGGGCGAGGACAGCGCCAAGGCCGGTGGCGCCGCTTCGGTGTTCCAGAAGAACAGCCCGAGCTCGCCCACGACGCCGACCAAATCGACCCAGACCGGCACCGCGCATGGCGGCAGCGCCGACGCCGCCGGCCAGGGCGCAAGCGACGGCCACGGTACCGCTTCGGCGCAAGACGGCGACTTCGCGCATGCCGCCGAAGCGATCCACCAGGCGATCCAGGACAATCCCGACATCGCGACGCTGTCCAAGCAGGTGATGATCGAGAATACGCCGCAAGGCCTGCGCATCCAGCTCGTCGATCAGGACGGCCGCCCGATGTTCCAGCAAGGTACCTCGGAGCCGATGCCCTACACCAAGCGCCTGCTCGCCGAGATCGGGCGAATCATCGACCGGCTGCCCAATCGCGTTTCGATCAGCGGCCATACCGAGTCGAAGGACTTCGAAGGCCCCGGCGGCACGACCAATTGGGAGCTGTCCTCGGCCCGCGCCAACGCGGCGCGCGCGCTGCTGGCAAGTGGCGGCCTCGATCAGGACCGCATCTACGAAGTCGCCGGAAAAGCCGGCTCCGAGCCGCTGCTGCCGGAGGATCCCAACGCCTCGGCCAACCGCCGCCTCAGCATCGTGCTGCTGCGCGAGGCGCCGCCGGTGCCGCCGGGGCATCAACTGTAATTGACGATAGATGGACGCAGCACTGGCGCGCGGGTCCGAAGTTTTGTCATAGTCCCGTCAAAAGGGGACCTGGGCCAGCCCGTGACCGAACAGCATAATGCACGCGTTCCGCAGTTTTTCCTGACGCCGGGCGGGCCCTGCCCTTACCTGCCGGGCCGCGTCGAGCGCAAAGTCTTTGCCCGCCTCTCCGGAACCTTCGCCCAGCCTTTGAGCGAGGCCCTTACCCATTCCGGGTTTCGCCGCAGCCAGTCGATCGCCTATCGCCCGGCCTGCGAGGGCTGCTCAGCCTGCGTCTCGGTCCGTATCCTGGTCAACGAATTTCAGCCCAGCCGGTCTTTCGCCCGGGCGCTGAAGCGCAACACCGACCTGGTCCGCAGCGAAGTCGTGGCCGAGGCGACGCGCGAACAGTTCGCCCTGCTGCGCACCTATCTCGACTCGCGCCACTCCGGCGGCGGCATGTCGGACATGGGACTGTTCGACTATGTCGCCATGGTCGAGGAGACGCCGGTCGACACCCAGATCGTCGAATACCGCCGCCCCAGCGAGAACGGTAAGCCCGGCGCGCTCGTCGCCTGTGCGCTGACCGACGTGCTGCGCGACGGCGTCTCGATGGTCTACAGCTTCTTTCACCCCGGCGAGGATGCGCGCAGCCTGGGCACTTTCATGATCCTGGACCATATCCGCGACGCCCAGAGCCGCGGCCTGCCGCACGTCTATCTCGGCTATTGGGTCGAGGGCAGCGAGAAGATGAACTACAAGACGCGCTTCCGTCCGATGGAAGCCCTGATGCGCGAAGGCTGGACGCGGATCTGAGAACGCTAGCGGCGCGTTCTCGCCGCCGCCGGCCGCAGCGCCGGCAGAGGCATCGTCCAGCCCAGCACGGCTTCCATCTTCGACACGGCATCGCGCACGATCGCGGCGCCGCGCATCCTGTGGCGGCGCACGCGCTCAGGGCCGGCACCGAGCAGAGACTCCAATGCCCGCGCCAAAGCTTCGAGAAGCACCGCCGCCAACCCAAGCTGCGGATCGGCGAGTTCGCGCCGCGCCACGGCGAGCAGGATCGATTCCTTGTCCGGGAAATACTGATAGAGCGTTCCAATGCTCACGCCGGCGCGTTCGGCGACCGCGTTGGTGTTGAGGCCGTCCGGGCCGGCACGTTCCAGAAGCTGAACCGCGGCTTGCAGAATTGAATCGTAGGTGACCTGGGCGCGCGCCTGTTTGGGCTTACGCCGCTGGAATTCCTCGTGCTTCTTCATGACGGCCGGTCCTTGGGAACGCGAGTACCGCGCGCCACGCTAGCCGCTTAAAGTTCGCCGTCAACCAGGATCAAGCGATGCCGGACAAGCAACAACGTGCCGCCGCGTTCGACGATATCGATGTCGCGCGCAGCTATGCCTATCGCCCGCCTTATGCGCCGGCGCTGTATCGGTTCCTGCTCGACCTGGTTCCGCGCAAGCGTTGCCTGGCCGATCTCGGCTGCGGTCCGGGCAAGATCGCCGCCGCCCTGGCCGGCGATTTCGCCGACGTCGTCGCCGTCGATCCCGCCATCGCGATGATCGAAACGGCGCGCGCGATCCATCCGCAGCCGAACATTCGCTGGCAGCACGCCCGCGCCGAGGAGGCCGCCCTGCCCGATGCGATCGACCTGGTGACCGCGGGAACGTCGATCCACTGGATGCAGCACGAGGTCCTGTTCCCCAAGCTCGCCGGGTGCACGCCCCTGGTCGCCGTCATCACCGGCGACGCACCGCCCAATCCGCCCTGGTTCGCCGAACAGCGCGTCTTCCTCACCAAGTGGCTCGCGCGCGTGCATGATCTGACCTACGACCCGGTGGCTTTCACCGCCGAAGGGCTGACCTACGAGCCCTGGCTCGATATCGCCGGCAAGCGGGAGTTCGCCTTCACCTTCCGCCAGAGCGTCGCCGACCACATCGCCTGCCAGCACAGCCGCGCCAGCTGGGCGCGGTCGCGGATGGGGGATGCGCTCGCGGCGGAATTCGACCGCGAGCTCGAGGCGCTGCTCGCGCCGCATGCGCGGGACGGGATGGTGGAATTCGAGCTGGTGTCGGAGCTGGTGTGGGGGGCGCCGCGCCGTACGGCACGCTAGTCGCTGGCGGAGACGCGGCGATGCATCGCGATCTCGTCATGATCGACGCCGTCGACGCGGATCGATGCGATCATGCGGCCGACCGTGGTGAAGCCGTTGCGCGCATAGAGCCTGATCGCGCCGGCGTTCGAGGCCGTCACCGTCAGCGTCACATGCTCGACGGATTTGGCGGCCTCCTCCAGCGCCGTCTTCATCAACGCGTCGCCGACACCCTTGCCGCGCGCAGCGGGGCGCACATAGAAGCCGCCGATCGTGCCCTGATGGCGGTGCTTTTTCTCCGTGTGGCGCCCGAACACGATGACGCCGATCAGCGCATCGCCCTCCCAGGCACCGAAGCCGCTGCCGCCGGCAATGCGCTTCTTCCACCATTCGAGCGGCTGCGCCGCCTCGTAATCGTGATCGGCGCCGAAATTCTCAGGATGGTTCTTAAGACCTTCGAGCCGCAGCGCGCGCAGCGCTTCGGCGTCGGTCTCGGCGAAGCGGCGGATCTTCACGCTTCGCCCGTGCCGCCGAAGCGCGCGCGCCACGCGGCGATCTGCTCGTCGGCGATCTTGGTGAAGAGCACCTCGGGCGGATTGATCTTCTGCCCGGGTTCGAGCTGGCTGAGGAACTCCGCCATCGGCTCGTCCGGCCACGGGATGATCGCGGGCGCATCCTGGATCGCGCAGTGGATGGCGCGCGCCACGGTCGGCATCACCGGCCAGCACAGATGCCCGAAAAGATGGATCAGGTTCAGCCCCATGCGGATGCCGACCGCGGCCTTGGTACGGTCGGCCTTGAAATGCGTCCACGGCGCGGCGCGGGTGATGTACTCGTTGGCCGCCACCCAGATGGCGCGCAATTCGCCGAACGCCTTGCGGAACTCGACGGCTTCGAGATGCTCCGTATACTGAGCGACACGCTTGTCGAGCTCGGCGCAAAGCATCTTCTCGTCTTCGCCATACGCGCCCTCGCCCGGCACCTGTCCGTCGAAGCGCGCGGCGCAGAACCGCGTCACCCGGTTGACGAAATTGCCGAGCACGTCGTTCAGGTCCTTGTTGACGACGCCGGCGAAGTGTTCCCAGGTGAACATGCTGTCGGAGCTCTCCGGCGAATTGGCCATCAGGTAGTAGCGCCAATAGTCCGCCGGCAGGATGTCGAGCGCGCCGTCCATGAAAATGCCGCGCTTGCCCGAGGTCGAGAACTTGCTGCCGTCGTAGTTGATGTAGTTGGAGCCCTTGAGCTTGTCGACCAGCTTCCACGGCTCGGCCGTGCCCAGGATCATCGCCGGGAAGATGATGGTGTGGAACGGCACATTGTCCTTGCCCATGAATTCGAAATAGGTGACGTCCTTGGCCTGGTCGCCGTACCACCAGCCGCGCCAGGCCTCGTCGCCGAGGCCGTTCTTGTCCGCCCATTCCTTGGTCGCGCCGATATATTCGATCGGGGCGTCGAACCAGACGTAGAACACCTTGCCCTTGAGCTGGCCGCCGGCGATGTCGTCGGGCACCGCAAAGCCCCATTCGAGATCGCGGGTGATGCCGCGATCCTGCAGGCCCTCGTCCAGCCACTTGTTGGCGATGGAGGTGACGATCACCGGCCAGTCGTTCTTATGGCCGGCGATCCAGGCGCGCAATTCGTCGACGAATTTCGACTGCAGCAGGAACAGATGGCGGCTGTCGCGAATCTCGATGTCCTTGGCGCCCGACACCGCCGAGCGCGGCTCGATCAGGTCGATGGGATCCAGGACACGGGTGCAGACCTCGCACTGGTCGCCGCGCGCACCGGGGTTGCTGCAATAGGGGCAGGTGCCGATGACGTAGCGGTCCGGCAGGAAGCGCCCGTCGGTCGCCGAATAGGCCTGCTTGGTGGTGCGCACCTCCAGCATGCCGTTCTTCCAGAGCCGGCGCGCGAAATGCAGCGTCAGCTCGCGGTTCTGGTCCGACGAGGAGCGCCCGAAATGGTCCCAGGAAAGGCCGAAGCGTTCGCCCAAATCCTTCTGCACCAGATGCCATTTGTCGCTGAAGGCACGGGCCGAGATGCCCTCCTCCGCCGCCGCCAGCTCGATCGGCGCGCCATGCTCGTCGGTGGCGCAGATCGCCAGCGTCTCGTAGCCCCGCGCCCGGCAGAAGCGCGCGAACACGTCCGCCGGCAGCATCGAGCCCACCAGGTTGCCCAGGTGCTTGACGCCGTTGACGCTCGGGATCGCCGAGGTGATGAGGACGCGCTTCATATGCCTGCCTAAATAAAGGGCGCGCAGATTAACTTCCCGCCCGAATCCGTCCACCCTTAAGGCCGTCGGGGCAGCTTTGCAAAATGAACCCTCGTTTGAGCCGAAGAGGGAGGGCGGGAATGACGGAAACACCGGAGCGCGGGCGCCACTTCCAGGCGAATTTTCAGTCCAACCTGATCGCGGGGCTGCTGACCATCACGCCGCTGATCGTGGTCTGGCTGGTGTTCGACTTTTTCCTCACCACCCTGTCGCAATGGGGGGCGCCGCTGGCGGCCGAACTGACCGCCTTCCTCGACCAGCACTTCCCGATGCTGCAGCCGCTGCTCGACAACAGTGCGGTGCGTTCGGCGATCGCCGTGGTCGTCGCCCTGCTCGCGCTCTATACGATCGGCGCCGTCGCCAGCCGGATGATCGGCCAGCGCCTGATCCACATCGCCGAGCGCTTCATCGCCCGCATCCCGCTGGTCGAGACCATCTACTCCGCCGCCAAGAAGCTGGTCGACGTGCTGCGCCAGAAACCCGGCGCCAACACCCAGCGCGTGGTGCTGATCGACTTTCCCAGTCCCGGGCTCAAGGCGATCGGCTTCGTGATGCGGACCTTTCCCGATGCCAGGAGCGGCGAGGAGCTCGCCGCGGTCTATGTGCCGACGGCGCCGAATCCGACCTCCGGCTACCTGCAAGTGCTGCCGCTGGCAAAGTTGACAGCGACAGAATTGAAGGGCGACGAGGCGATGACCATGATCCTGTCTGGCGGCGCGGTTACCCCGGACCATGTGTCGATCGCCCCAAAGTGAGTACTGCGCAGCAGCAAAACCGCAAAGACGCCTTTCGAAGCGGCGGAACCATAGTTTAGAGTGCGACTTGGTTGCGTAAAGGGGCTCTGAATACCATGACGACGGACACCCGAAACTTCTCCTATTGGTCGTTCAGCTGGACGGGGACCGACCCTCACGACAAAAGCCAGATCTCGCTCGGCGCCACGCATCCCGGCGACACGGTGACGCTCGGCTATCCGGCGGCCGGGGTCACGCTGATGCAGCTGCTGTTCACCCATAACGCGCCGCCGCCCAACGTCATCGGCCAGATTCCGCATACCGACACTTTTTACGGCACCGACTATTCCACCGACGACAATTTGACGGTCAGCGACCTGTCGTCGACGGACCTGACGTCGCTCTACATCGATTTCGGCTCGGGCAACGACACGCTGGCCGCGGCCGCCGATCCCATCGCCACGGAGGCGCATGGCGGCACCGGCGACGACGTGCTGGCGACCGGCGCTGGCAACGACCTGCTCTATGGCGAGGACGGCAACGACACGCTGTCCGGCGGCGGCGGCAACAACACGCTGGACGGCGGCATCGGCACCGATCTCGCGACCTATGCGGCAGCGCCCGGCGCCGTCGTCGTCAACCTCAACGCCGGATCGGCCTCGGCCAACGGCTATGGCGGCGTCGACACCCTGACCGCGATCGAAAACGTCACCGGCAGCGCGTTCAACGACGTGATCATCGGCGACGGCAACGCCAATCGTCTGACCGGCGGCCTCGGCTACGACATCCTGGTCGGCCTTGCCGGCAACGACGTGCTGGTCGGCGGCGACGGCCTCGCCAACGAGATGCAGGGCGGCACCGGCAACGACACCTATATCGTGACCGCGGCCGGCGACTCGGTGATCGAGTTCAGCGGCGAAGGCACCGACGAGGTGCAGACCAATCTGGCCTCCTACACGCTGCCGGCCAATGTCGAGAACCTGACCTACACCGGTTCGGGCAATTTCATCGGCACCGGCAACGGCGACAACAACATCATCACCGGCGGCGCCGGCGACGATACCCTCAACGGCGGCGACGGCAACGACCAGCTGTTCGGGAATGGCGGCAACAACACGCTGAACGGCGGCAACGGCGTCGACACCGTCGACTATTCCCATGCCACCGCCGGCGTGAACGTCAACCTGGTGACCGGCGTGGTCAGCAGCAACGGCTTCGGGGGACACGACACGCTCAGCGGCGTCGAGACCGTGGTCGGCACCAACTACGCCGACGTCCTGGTCGGCGACACCAACAGCAACTACCTGATCGGCGGCAACGGCAACGACTCGCTGACCGGCGGCACCGGCGCCGCCAACACGATGCAAGGCGGAACCGGCGACGACACCTATGTCGCCCAGGCGGTGGGCGATTCGATCATCGAATTCGCCAACGAAGGCTACGACACGGTCCAGACGGCGCTGAGCGCGTTCACGCTGTCGGTCAATGTCGAGAAGCTGGTCTACACCGGCAGCGCCAATTTCACCGGCGTCGGCGAGCAATATGACGACGTGCTGATCGGCGGCCCCGGTTCCGACTACCTGATCGGACAGGCCGGCAACGACATCCTGATCGGCCAGGCCGGCGCGCCCAATACGCTGCAGGGCGGGACCGGCGACGACATCTACGCCATCGAGGCGGTCGGCGACACGATCATCGAATTCCCGGGCGAAGGCCACGACCAGGTCCAGACCAATCTTGGCTCCTTCACGCTGCCGGCCAATGTCGAGGACATGATCTACACCGGCGCGGGCAATTTCGCGGGCACCGGCAACGCCAGCGATAACAGCATCACCAGCAAGGGCGGCAACGACACGCTGAGCGGCCTGGGCGGCAACGACATCCTGATGTCCGACGGCGGCAACGACACGCTGAACGGCGGAACCGGCAACGACATCCTGGATGGCGGCGGCGGCGACGACACCTTCATCTTCGCCAAGGGCGATGGGCTGGACACGATCTACAACTTCAAGGACAGCGGCGCCCATGACGTGATCGACCTGACCGGCTATGGCGTGGCGAGCTTCGCGGCGCTGCAGCCCTTCATGAGCCAGGTCGGCGCCGACACGCTGATCGCGTTCGACGCGCAGAACCACATCACGCTGGCCAGCGTGCAGTTGTCGAGCCTGACGGCGAACGACTTCGTGTTCCACTAGGGCGGGCGATGACGCCCGGCCTGGTCTTCACGATCGCCAACAACGGCATCCTGGCGTTCTGGGTCCTCTTGATCGCCGCGCCGCGCTGGCGCGTGACGCAGCTGGCGGTGCATTCGATCGCGATCCCGCTGGTCCTGGGCGCGACCTATGCCTGGCTGTTATGGCGCGCGACGTTCGGCGGCGAAGGCGCGCCGGGTTCGAGCTTCTTCTCGCTCGCCGGCGTGATGGCGCTGTTCTCGGCGCCGGTCGCGGCGACGCTGGGCTGGATACACTATCTGGTCTTCGACCTCTTCATCGGCGCCTGGCAATCGCGCGACGCGCAGCGCCGCGGCATCGCGCATTGGCTGGTCGTTCCTTGCCTGGTTGCAACCTTGCTCGCCGGTCCGATCGGCCTGCTGCTCTATCTTTTGTTGCGGCTGGCCTTGCGCCGCGGCGGTTTCCTGCTCGCCGAACAGGCTTAGAAATCTTCCGGCAGCGTGCCGGGCAGCGGCGGCTGTGACGGTGAAGCTGGGCGCGGCGCCGGCGGCGCTGCAACGTCTGGCGGCGGGACGAAGCGCGGCAGGCTTGCCGCGCCGGCGCCGGCCTGCATCGGCACTTGAACTTCGCCGGGATAGGCGAACATCGCGCCGGTGGCCGCGTCGATGCCGGCGGTGACGCCGCCGGTTGCGAGGTTGCCGAGCGTCCAGCCTTCGAGCTCGGACGGGATGATCGCGGTGACGTCCCGGAAGCCCGGCCGCGAACAATGGACCGCGATGTCGTCGACCGACTTGCCCAGCCGCACCGTGCCCGGCGTCGTCACCGTCCAGCGGCCGCCGGGGCGCGTCAGGACGCAGGTCGCCGACTGGG